>CALLVC010000418.1 GCA_938010785.1 uncultured Saprospiraceae bacterium | reverse complement strand
CTTGGCATTGGTGGTAAGCCTAAGATTATTCCTTGCTCATCTGTTACTACCCATTGGCTATTTTGTCCTGTACTGTTCGCTAATGTAATTGAACCTGCCGCGATATTATCCGCTACCCCATCTCCAATTGAATTGAAAGTGAATGGTCCACCTGTTAAAGTTCCTCCATTGGCATTACACATATCTCCACATTCTTGTCGAGTTACTTGAACACTATTAGATAAATTGTAACAGCCTGCTAATTGGCTCACATTATTACCTGCTGCTAAGCCTGCTAAGCCGTCCTCGTAGCTTAAGTGCCACACAAAACATACACCGACTCCTGCTGCATCAAAATTTGGTCCAGTGAAACTACCTGGTAAACCCAAAATCATTCCAGCCTCATCTGTTACGACCCATTGTGAATTTCCACCTGTGTTACCCATTAAAGAAATACCGTTTGCAGGAATATTATCAGCAGTTCCGTCTACACAGAAGGTAAATGGTCCGCCTACTAAAGTTCCACCTGCTGGCTGATTTCTAGTTACTTGTACACTATTTGATAAATTGAAGCATCCTTCTAATTGACTCACATTATTACCTGCCGCTAAGCCAGTTAAACCATCTTCATAAGCTAAGTTCCATACAAAACAAACACCTGGTCCTGCTCCATCAAAATTTGGTCCTGTAAAACTACCAGGTAAACCTAAAATCATTCCAGCCTCATCTGTTACGACCCATTGGTTATTTGCACCTTCGTTTCCACTTAAGGTAATAGCACCTGCTGGAATATTATCTGCTTCTCCATCAACACAGAAAGTAAATGGTCCACCTGTTAAAGTTCCACCTGTTGCATCACAAGCTCCTGCATCAATTCTCGTAAAAGTCAAAGTTCCCATGCTAGGAATCACTCCATTAATGACTAATGGTCCATCAGTAATCATTGTGATTGTTCCTTGAGGATTAGTTGGTTGATTACCAGATGTAAAATTAGCACCACTATCAGACCCTGCATCGTAATTAGCCACCTCAACTACCTTAGAGTTAGCCCAAGCGCCATTTTCAAAAAGATTCAAATCTCTAACACCAACAAACCAATCTGGACTAGGCGCAATCATAGAAGTAAGGGTCACCAATGGGTGAGCATCGTCAATATCAAATTCAACAGAAACCGTTCCAGGGGAAGTACCAATTCCACCTCCAGAAATTAATGTTTGTCCCTGACCAGTATTAATAACAGTTCGAATTTCAGCATCTAAAGGGCTCTTCCCTCCAGTCTCTGCCATATTTATTAGCCCAGGAGAAGCAGTTCCTCCTAATTCAAACAAAGCAACATTTGCTGTATGCGTCAAGCCTATTAATCCAGAAAAGTGAGCATTTGAAGGAAAGTCAGTTGGGTGTGTTGCACTACTCCATGCAGCATCAAAAGTCACTCGATATCGAGCAGAAGAAGTAGCAGTTGGTGGTGGAGGTGGTGCAACATCTCCACAAGCGTTTGGACTAGCATTATTCGTCCAATCTGCAGCAGCAAAACCATCGCCTCCTATTTGTAAAGATTGCGTATTCGTAAAAGCAGCTACTGCATTTCCATCCCAAATACCTTTTCCTCTTGCTAAATCAGCACGCGCGTGTCCACTAGAACCCCATTCTAAATAAGCAACAATGGCATCAGAACTACCAAATGAATTAGTAGTATATAATCCCAACTCAGAATCATTAGGCTCATGTAAACCTTCCCCTCTTAAAACAACCTCTTCGCCAGCAGCTAAATTTAAGCTACCACATTGTAATTCTAATTGGTTCAATCTACGGTAATCTGGGAAATCACATATCCAGTAAGATGAAATATCCACGGTGCTATTTCCAGTATTTCTTAATTCAAATACACCATCAGCAAATACCTCACTGATGACTACTTGAGCCTTAGCAGTTGAATAACCAAAAGTAATTAATAAAGTTATAGCAAAAAATGATATGCTTTGCTGAAAACGTTGGGGCATAAAATTCCCAGGTCTCCCCAAGGAAACAAAGTAATTAGATTTCATAATTAGTTAGTTTTTAAGATTTGGAAGTTTTAGGGGCTACCCGTTTTAAAAGTAGCATTGTAGCTTCCTCTATAGATGTATAAAATAAATTGGCGTAGTGTGCTATGCCGGGTGAATAAATAATAAATCGGTTTCAAGGCGCTTCTTATAGACAAAGTAATCTAAGGTTTCCTAGTGTTAAATCACTACGAAACAATGGTGTTTGTGTCAATAAGTATTTGCTAAATCTAAGGTAAACTAGTAGTGTAAGTTCAAAACATTCAAAAAACGGTAGTCTAAAGTCTTATCTCAAATGAAAGTTATAGCGAATCAAAACTCCTGAACTAAATATCTTTAATGCACCATGTCCCACGCCGGTCAGTGGAATTTGCGCATAAGGAGCAATTTGTAAGGAAGATTTATCTGTAAACGGTAGGTTATAACCTATCGATACTTCTCCAATACCAAACCAATGTCGATTGGCATTATCTTCTCCCCAGCTCCAAAGTAATTCGGGGTCATTCGTATCATACGTATAATTGTATTGCTCTCTTAATAAAAAGTAAGAAGTTAAACCTGCATTGACAAAAAAGCCTTTTTTATCATAACCATTGAAAAAATAGCTTTCAGATAAAGAAAGTTCTAAGACATCACAAATTCCAGAGGCCGTATTGGGTGCGGTTGCTTTGGGCCAAAATCCATCTTCCACTTGATAATTTTCAATCGTACTCACCATGTAATCTTTTTGACTGTAATTTGCACTTAATTTCAAGGCGTGCTTTTCACCATATCTATACGCTACACTCAACCCCGCTTTCCATTTTAGATTTGTCATATCACTCATATCCACAAAAGAGAACTCCTTACTTAATAATGCGCCTACTACAAAATAGTTAGGACTTCTCAAATCTGATTCAGTAGTCGCACGTTGCGCTTTATCCAAGTCCTCCATTATTGATTTATTAAAATCAATGGGGGCAGTTGAATAATCTATCTGCATTGAAAGACTTGGTAAAATTGCTAATTCAGTAGTTAAAGCAGTTTGAGTAACAGCAGATGGTCCTTTATGGTTATTATTACCATCCTCCAACTCTTTAGTAGCAGTCTTAACTGATTCAGTATTTGTTGATAGTTCCGTGATTTTAAAATCATCTGTAAGCATCTCTGCTTTTTGTTCAGCCGCCTGATTTACATCAATTTTTGGGACTTGTAATTTCTCGGTATCATTAATAATAGTCGGTGATTTCTTTTTTTCAATCTTCGTCAATTCGTGGACGGTAACGCTATTTTTTTCAATGGTCTTGATTTGTGTATTAGTCTTTTTAGGGAAAATGGTCTTTTCTTCTTTCAACGATAATTCCGTTTTAGCAATCGTTGTTGTTTTTGTGTTCTTGTTAAGATTAGTACTTTGTTTTTCAGATTTTGGTATAATTTCTTTTGTAGTCTCCTTTTTTTCATCCTTCAAAGGAGTGAATTTATCTGAATTACTTAACTCCAACTTATCCTTATTACTTACCTCTTGGTGATTACTAGTATCTCCCCAAATAGTATAAGCTGAAATAAGTAAAAATAAACTTACAGTTGTACCAACAAGCCACCACATCAACCGACGACGACGGTCCCGACGTTCAAGCAAATTTTCCATTTGCCCCCATGCTGCTTCGTTGTACTCAAATTCGTGTTCTTCTGAGCCTTCCTGAAACAACGCATCTACATCTTCTGGCGTCCAATCAGACATAAGGTTGATTTAATTTTTCAGTTATCAGTTCTTTCAATTTTACTCTAGCACGAGTCAAATTTGATTTGGATGTGCTAACGGTAATGCCGAGCATCTCTGCAATTTCCGAATGTTTAAATCCATCAATTACATAGAGGTTAAAAACGGTTCTATAAGATAAAGATAAAGACTGTAAAGTTTTGATTAATTCTTTATAATTAATTTGACTCAAAATATTTTCGCGTGCTGAAATTTTATTTGCTTCATCTATATTAACTTCCATTCTATATCTTTCTTTTTTTTTGATAGCATTAATAGAAGTATTCACTAAAATTTTTCTAAACCAAGGTTTAAAAGGTTGAGTCGTATCATACTTCTTAATGTTATCAAAGACTTTTAAAAAAGCATCATTGACAATTGAGAGCGCCTCCGCTTTCGAGTCGACATATCGAATCGCAATACTCATCCCGTAGGAATAGTACAACCGGTAGAGGGCATTTTGGCTACCTCGTTGGTTACGACCACAGCCCAGAATAATTTCTGGTAAGTCCGATTCTGAAATTGGGTGCATTAATTAAATGATGTTTTAAAAAGTTACTCACTACCCTATACAAGGGATAAAAGGAAAAGGCTGCGTGGGGTATGAAAAAAAATATTTTTTTTTCGCGTCCTTTTTTATAAAAAGCTGATTTAGGAACTAAAAGCTTCTTTTGATGTCAAAACAGGTACTTTTTACACTATTTAAGGCAAAGTTATACCTAAATCATCCTCAACGCAAATAAGGAAAATCAGTAGCTGACTAAAAAAAAGTAACAAAATCATCAAACTTCACAATAGTATATTGCTTTTAAAAAGAGTATCACAGAAGTATCACAGAAGCACTTTTAAAAGATAACAAATGGTAGTTTTTGGAGCCTATTTTCCTTAAATGTCTTTATGAAGACAGATTGTTGTATTTGCTTATTTTTTTGTAAAAAACAGGATTACTGCAAATCGAAGCTTATAAAAAAGGTCAGATTAGACATAGGGGGTAGCCTAATTTTCATCGTTATAGATGAAACGGGATAAATTTGTGAAAATGGTTTTAGAGGACCTACTTCGCTTCTTCCAAATCAAGCGGCTCATAATAGGTCCAATTTTCTCTATCCTTCAAATATTTAGCTTTGGTCTTTTCTTTCCATTGTTGCGTAGCGTAAGCAGTACCTTTAAAAGTCCAAGTTTGTCTATGAATATTCCAATTATCAGGCGCTAGGTCTTGTGCTATTTTCAAATATTTCACTGCCATTTCTTCCTCGGCTTGCTGTTGATAATAAATACCCATTTTAAAATAAGCATCTGCTAAGAAATCATCTGCTAATTTAGCCCGAGTATTGGCACTTAATTTTCCTTTCGTCTGTTTTAATTGGTTCGTTAATCCATTTTTGACCCATTCTTTGGTCGCATTGGCAAAAGTGAAATTTCCAAACTTATATTTAGTTGAGCGGCCTTCTACCGCCATTTCATGTTCCGAAGCATAGGCATCTTCATTTACTCGAACTATTATGCCTTCTTCGTCAATCCATGCGCCTGTAGGGACATTCACCCAACCAAAAACGGTACTAATTTTATGGGTAGGGTCAATCACACATTTATAAGTAGCATTGGCATTAACAAACCATTTTTTCGCCACCGCTGCACCTTGCGCATCTTCTGCCACACAGATTATTTCAAAATTCGGGTCATTTAATTCCTCATATATTTCCTGCCATTTGGCTACATCAAATCGACAGCCACACCAAGTTGCCCAAGTGACCACCAATACTTTTTTGCCTCTGAAATCAGATAATCGAATCATTTCCCCATTCATATCTTCTATTTCGAAATCAGGGGCTATTGAAGAATCCAGCATTGCCTTCCTCACTTCGGGAATTAAACCCAAACTCCAGACTGTTTGGTCGTCGTTGGAAATACAAACTTGCGATAATTTCTGCGACAATTTAGATACATTAAACCATGTGTGCCCCGAATGAATTTGCGTAAAGCCATCTTCCAATAATGGAATACAAATGTTCAGCGGGTCATAGCAAACACCACTCTCTTTTAATTCATAACCTGTTGCAGCGTGCAATTCATCCACTCGAATCCATAAGACATCTGTTTTATTGACAAAAGCAGTTACTTTGGTTGTCTTATCGTTGGCAAGTATTGTAATTAGTTTATCCATTTTTTATTGAATGATGAAGTAGAAAATCAATGGGTTAAAAGAATAAGGAACTTTGAAAAGATAGTACAAAGACATCAAGTTACTATCTTTATTTTTATATTTATTAATATCATGTTAACCTTTTTCAATATTTTCTCCAATTATAAAGGTAAATGAAAAATACAGTAAAATTAAAAGTCGATATTTCTGGTTCAGGTACCCCTATTTAATTAGCCATTTTGACTTCCTCTTTTTTCACTAGCATCCCGTCCGCTATGCGGTTCCCCCGTACGGGTTCATGCCTCGTCTAGTAAAAAAATATTTCCTCAAACATGACCACTTTATTAATTTAATTTGCCTGAAGCGATACATTTTTTAGGTGAACAAAATGTCTTTATATTTACAAACTAATCGTACTTTGAGGATGTTTTTACTTCGTAAAAAAGTCATTTTTCTAACAAAATCAGAAAAAAATATCATGTTACACACAGGCATTATCACTAAAGTTAGTCAAGTTAGTTTCGAGCAGACTTATCAACAATTACGAACCGTCATTGATAATAATCCTAATCTTAAAATCATTGCTGAATTAAACCACCAAGCCAATGCGACTACGGTAGATTTAGAATTATTACCAACTAGAATTATTATGTTTGGCAATCCAAGATTAGGGACTCCTTTGATGAAAAATGCACAAACTATTGGCTTAGATTTGCCACAAAAAATATTGGTTTATCAAGAAGCATCAGGTGAAGTAAACGTTGCTTATAATGACCCACTATATTTAAGAGATAGACATGGAATTACTGAAAATGAAGCTATTTTAGAAAAGATTAGTGGTGCTTTGAACAAACTGACGGAAGTGGCGATTACGAAATAATTAAATGGCTTTCGTTAAGATGGTGTGATTGCTACGGTAAGTTAACGAGTAAAAAACTATATGCGACTATTCCTATTATTATATATCTCCATTTTTAGCATTATAGCATGTGCTAAAAAAACGGTAATTGTACCAGAAGAGGTAGTTACGATGAACGAAAACAACAATCCAATGGAAGGAACATTTGTCCTCAATCAAGACAGTCAAGCGGTGGTAACCGCAGTAGATTTCACGGGTAGCGAAGATACTTATAATTTTAGTGTCACCTTAAAAAGTCCAGACACAGGCTGTGACCAATACGCAGATTGGTGGGAAGTTCTTGATAAAGAAGGAAATTTAATTTACCGTAGAATTTTGGCTCACAGTCATGTCAACGAACAGCCCTTTACTCGTTCAGGAGGCCCCGTGGCAATCAAAGAAAATACCTTTGTTTATATCCGAGGACATATGAACGAATTGGGATATGGTTCTTTAGTTTTTGGCGGCACCATTAAAGATGGATTTGAGTCAATAGAATTACCCGTCGAATTTGCTACTGAACTAGCAGAAACGGAACCACTACCGACCAACTGTGCTTTTTAGTATCAATCATATGGGCATTTAGCTTTTGAAGTGGATGATGTTGCCACTATTCTACAAAAATTATTGGACCATGGAGGTAGTAAACAAGGAGAAATTAGCAGAAAGCAAGTAGCAGGCGTAGGCTACATCACTTATACTTATGCTAAAGACCCAGAAGGGAATATCATTGAAATACAAAATTGGGATAGGGCAAGAAAATAAATGGTATACCAACTATTTCCTAGCCGCCGCCTTACGAGCCTCGCGAAAATATTTAAAAGGCACTAGTAACATCCCAAAACACTCTCCATCTTCTTTTCCAAGGTGCTTATGATGCACTTTATGCCCTTTTCGTAAAGCTCTAAAATATACAGAATGGGTATTTCGCATGTATTTAAATCGCTGGTGGATAAAAATATCGTGTACAAAAAAGTACAACATTCCATAAATCAAAATCCCCAATCCTATCCAAAAAAGTGCGTTATAATCATAAGAACCAAACCAAAATAAAAGCATACTTGGTATCGCAAAAATCAAGAAAAAAGCATCATTCTTCTCAAAAAAATGGTCATTATTCACTTGGTGGTGGTCTTCGTGTAAATACCACAAAAATCCATGCATCACATATTTATGCATGGCCCATGCCACAAACTCCATGATTAAAACGGTGGCGATAGTTATTAGCGTAGCTGGAATCCAAGTCATTGGTTTTAATCTAAAATTTAAAATTATAAATCTAAAAGTGATTGTTCGCTGTAAAAATCAGCATAAATAAGAAAAAGTTCAATGATGCACAGTGCTAAATTTACCACTCACCACTCACCACTGACAATTTACCACTAAATCAAATTGCATTAAACTTATGTCGAACCAACGAATTGAACAACAAGCCAACCTTACGGGTGTTGGGAATTCGAATACGTTCGTGCATTAACCTTTCAGCGGGGGTGCTTTTGATTTTATCAAATAATTTCTTGTAGTAAATATAGGCAATATAAACCCCTCTTCTCGCCCCTCTTGGTAATTGTTTGATACCAACCAATGCTTCTGTAAAATCTGCTTCTATCTCTTCTTCAATTTTAATTTTTTCTGCTAAAGAAAATCGAGCTAAATCCACACCGGGGAAATAAGTCCTGCCCAATTCCTCATAATCTGCTTTTACATCTCTTAAGAAATTTACCTTTTGAAAAGCAGCGCCTAATTTCATTGCCGAAGGCTTCAATCGTTGATATTCTGCATCATCTCCTTTAGTGAAAACACGCAAGCACATTAAACCAACTACCTCTGCCGAGCCCAAAATATATTCCTCATAAGACTGTCTAGTGTGCGTATGTGTGTTGGTTTGGCTGTCCAAATCCATTTCCATACTCCGCATAAACGTATCATATAATTCTGCTTCTATCTCATAATCATGTACAACTTGCTGGAAACTATTGAGGATAGGGTTTAAGCTAATTTTTTGTTCAATCGCTTCGTGTGTATCCTTCCAAAATTTATCTAATAAATACGCTTGCTCATACCCTTCAAAGCTATCCACTATTTCATCGGCAAATCGCACAAAGCCATAGATATTATAAATTGGCTCATGGAATTTTCGGTCTAAGGCATGAATCCCCAGCGAGAAACTGGTACTGTATTTTTTAGTTGTCAGTTTGCTGCATTCCGAAGATACTTGGTCGAACAAGGCTTTTTTAAACAATTCTTTCATAGTCGTTCGCTTTTGGCATAGGGCTTAAGGCACAGGGCGTCTTCTGCCCTAAGCCCTACGCTATTATAAATTTTTCAATAGTTCTTTTGC
This sequence comes from uncultured Saprospiraceae bacterium, assembly GCA_938010785.1. Taxonomy (GTDB): domain Bacteria; phylum Bacteroidota; class Bacteroidia; order Chitinophagales; family Saprospiraceae; genus JAFMDF01. The sequence continues at coordinate 6,061 of CALLVC010000418.1, read as the reverse complement.
CACCACTTGTCCAGAAATTAAAGACGGTGGTACGCCTGGACCGGGAACGGTTAACTGTCCTGCGAAATATAAATTCTTTACTTTTTTACTTCTGATACTAGGCTTTAAATGAGCCGTTTGCATCAAAGTATTCGCCAATCCATAGGCATTTCCTTGATAAGCATTGTAATCTTCAATAAAATTGGAGACACAATAACTTTTCTTATACACGATGGCATCCCGCAAGTCTTCCCCTACGTAGGACTCTAATCTTTCCATCATCACTTGATAATATTCTTCTCTGATACTATCCTCGTCTTTTAGACCCGCAGCAATTGGCATCAGCAAGAATAAATTTTCATATCCTTCAGGTGCCACAGAATCATCTGTTTTAGAAGGACAACACACATAGAACAAAGGTTTAGTCGGCCACTTTTTATTTTTATAAATTTCTTGAGCGTGTAAATCCAAATTATTATCAAAAAACAAGGTGTGATGTTGTAATTTAGGTACTTTTTTATTGACGCCTAAATAAAACAGTAAAGAAGAAGGAGCAAAAGTTTTCTTCGCCCAATATTTTGGTGTATAGTTACGATATTCTTCTGCTAATAAATGCTGCTCGACGTGATTGTAATCTGCCGAACCAACTACTGCATCCACATCCATACTATGCCCATTGGCTAAAACTCGACTCACTCTTTTATTTTGCACGGCTAATTGAGTAACTGGCTCGCTTTTATAAATATTCACGCCCTGTTCCTCTGCAATTCGGGTCATTCCCTCTACAATTTTATGAAAACCACCCATTGGATACCAAGTACCTAATTTCAGTCCCGCATAATTCATCAAACTATACAAGGCAGGCGTATCTTTAGGCATTGCGCCCAAAAACAAAACGGGAAATTCCATCAAAGCAATCAATTTAGGGCTTTTAAAATATTGCCGGACGTGCTTGCTAAAGGAAGAAAAAACTTGTAGTCGAAAGGTATTTTTAATTAAATCTAAATCCGCAAATTCCATCAGAGAAAGGCCTGGTTTGTACACCAAATCATTCACTCCTTTTTCATATTTGTAAGCGGCTTCAATCATAAATTTCCGCAACTTTACCGCACTGCCCGCTTCCTCGTTTTCAAACATCTGGCAAAGTTCCTCAAAATTGGCAGGGACTTTCATTTCTTCGTTACCCTCAAAAATCATTGAGAAAGAAGGGTCGAGTAGTTTTAAATCGTAAAAATCTTTACTCGTATAGCCAAATCGCTTAAAATATCGTTCAAAAACATCGGGCATCCAATACCAGCTTGGTCCCATATCAAAAGTGAATCCTTCTGCTTGAAATTGTCTTGAACGTCCTCCTAATTGGTCATTTTTCTCAAATAAATGCACTTCTTCTCCTGCTTGCGCCAAACAAGAAGCGACACTCAAGCCTGCGAATCCAGAACCGATAACTGCTATTTTTTTTGCCAATTTGTTCGCTTTTTTATGATTAAAGAAATCTAATTCAGGGATTTTATCTGAAATATCGAAGGATAAACTAAAAAAAAATAGTTTTGTTTAACTTTTTACTAAAAAAAGTTAAACAAAAAATAAAAGTAATATTAATGAGGCAAGAAAAACTTATAGTATTTTTTGGTATGCAGTACTTACAACATGGACGGAAGGTAATTGTTTTTGCTGAGTAATAAAAAATTATGAAGGAATTATCGAAATAAATATTGCATTATCACCACATCATACCATTGTCCATCACGAAAACCTACTTCTTTTTGCGTTCCTACAATCGTGTACCCCAATTTTTGATTATAGACAATACTCGCTTCATTGCCTCCCAGTATCTTAGCCACCAAATGTCGATAGCCCAAATCTTTACAAACTTGCATCACGTACTTTTTCAGAAAGGTCCCATAACCATTTCCTTTTTCGGAAGCGGTTAGATAAATAGCAGTTTCGCAAGTGGTTCTATATCCACTACGGTCGCTATATTTTTTGATAATGCCCCACCCTATTATTTGGCTATTTTTTTTCAAAACAAATAAACGCTCTCTATCATTAAATTTTTCCACCCAACCAGCAATATCTTTTTCCGATTTAATCACTTCATCCATCGTAGCCCCACCGTTGATAATATACTCATTGTAAATATTGGCAACCGCTAAATAATCAGCAGGAGTCGCTATAGCTATTTTTAAATTTTCTTTCATATTAAAACGTTTAGGAAACGTTACAAAAAATAACCTACCCAACTAGATAGGATTCGACACTGATTTTTCTTTGAAAAATACACAGATAAAAACGGTTACTATACCAGATTTGCTCTAGGTCAGATGCCATAATAGTACTCGATGTAGAGCATGAACCTGTACGGGTGAACCACTTGAGCGGATAGGATGTTTAAAGTACGCCTTCAATTTCCTCACAAAAACATTCAATATTAGCCATAGCTACTAAAGGAATACGATTATTTTCCTCCTCATACCAACTATGTAGATGTCCACCATATTGCATCCCTAAATACGCTGCCGTTTTCTCAAAAGGCATCCTAAATCCCTCATACGCCACTTCATCAGAGCTACAAGCAATAGAATACATTGTTTTACCATTTCGGAGTTGGCGTCCTAGCAGTTTTTGAATCGTCAACAAATCAGTCATTCTGTCAAAAAAAGTCTTTAACTGTGCGCTCATAGCATACCAATACACAGGCGTTGCAAAGATAATCCGCTTATATTCAATCATTTTGGTAGCAATATGGACAAAATCATCATCTTTATTACCATGTTCATAATCAAAATAGTTAATTTTATAATCGTTTAAATCTATAAAATCACCACCGATTTTAGCACGAACCGCAGCAACAATTTTTCGAGTATTGCCATCGCTGCGGGCGCTACCCATAATAATCACAATATTGGTGGACATATTTTTTGGTTCAACTTTACTTAAAATATTTGGTTGTAGGAATATACAAAACAATGCAAAACTAAAAAAGAGAGTAGAGAAGAGAGAGCAGAGATAATTAATCGGATAAAAAGTTAAATAGATAACTTTTAAAGTCCAAAATGTTCCAGTATCCTTATTCAAATCTCTATTCTCTGCTCTCGACTCTCTCTTCTCAAAACTGTATAGTTTTGAAATAGAAATATACTAATTAACTAAACAACAACAATCTAGTTATGAAAAAAGTTAACACCCTAATTCTAGCTTTCCTTTGTCTGCTTACCCTCAATTTATCAGCAAACAACGGAACCTCTCCTTTAACTGCCGATTTTGTCACAGGAAATCCTGAAATAACATCTATCAATGCTATTTCTTTTGGTCCAGAAGGCATTCTATTTATTGGCGATTCTAAAAGTGCGATGGTCGCTGCTATTGACACCAAAGACAATGTTGCTGCCGAAGCACCTAAAAGTGTCAAGATGGCTAAAGTAGACGAGCAAATCGCTACGCTACTAGGAACTACTGCGAATGAAATTACCATCCAAGATATGGCGGTTAATCCGATTTCCAAAATGATTTATTTTGCAGTACATCATAGCAATGGAACGCCTGTCTTATTAAAAACAAATGGCGAAACGATTGAACATGTACCACTATCTGAGGTGAGCCATTCCAAAATAGATTTAAGTAATCCAATTGATGCAGAAAAGAAGGACAGAAGAGGGAATAGCATGCGGGTATCTGCCATTTCAGACATCAATTATTTTGAAGGAAAAGTAATGGTCTCTGGTTTGTCCAATGAAGAATTTGCTTCTACTTTTAGAAGTATTCCGTTCCCATTCAAGGCAGAACAAATGCATTCTTCTTTGGAAATCTATCACGCCGCTCATGGTAAGTATGAAACGCATGCACCAATTAAAGCTTTTTTACCTGTCAATATGGACGGTAAAGCTAATTTGGTCGCTGCTTATACTTGTACGCCGCTAGTTGTTTTCCCAATGACGAACTTAAAGCCAGGAGAACACACCACTGGTCAAACCGTAGCAGAATTAGGTAATTGGAATGTACCATTGGACATTATTCAAATGGAAAAAGAAGGAAAAGCTTATTTATTAATGGCAAACTCTTCGAGAGCAGTTATGAAAATTTCAATAGATGAAGTGGCTAATTTCAGCGATTCGTTGACAGAAAAAGTAGCAGAACGGTCTGGCACCGCAGGCATAGATTTCATTAATTTACCTTTTGTGAATGTCCAACAATTAGATAAGTTATCTGATAGTCAATTTATTATGTTACAGCGAAAAGGAAATGGAGATTTGGACTTGTTGACGCAAAATAATCGATGGCTTTAGACAGGATGACAGGATTTTGACTTCGATAAATCGAAGTTTTTAGGTCGTTCTTGTGAGGCTTGTTCTAGGTCGTGTGCCTTGTGGGACTTGTTCTAGGTCGTGTTCTTGCACGATATCTATCCGTAGCTAAAACAAAATCGGTAGCTAATATAGAAACTACTAATTGGATTTAGCTACGGATATATTGCTTTACTTTCGTAGCAAACTTCTTACTATAATCAGAGCAAATAAATGGTGAAAATTGTTAAGTATTTGTGGCTATTCTTTTTTGTCTGTTTGTTTTCAACCATACTCAACAGCCAGACATTTTCTATAATCACGGAAGCCGATAATTCCTATAAAGGCTGTGTGCAATTAGCCCATCCGCCTATAGGCGATACCATCAAATACCAAAATAAGGATTTACAAGTTTTTCTCTTTCCAGAAAATCCAGACCAACCCAATGCGCCAATTATTGGGTCTTGGCAAAGAACGGATAGCCAGCTTTATTTCTGTCCACTCATTCCCTTTTCTAAAAATTTGACCTATCAAGCTAGATTTCCAGAAGTTCCTTGGTTTACCTTTAAGCCTGTACCTTCTAAAAACTATATCCAAACGAGTATCACTGAAGTATATCCGACTTTAGCTACTTTACCAGAGAATATTTTAAAGATGTACTTGCATTTTTCAGCACCAATGAGTGATGGAAATACTTATCAGCACATTATATTACAAGATGAAAAAGGAGACACTATTACCTCCCCTTTTTTGGAATTAACGCCATTATTATGGAATGAAGACCGCACTCGATTGACACTATGGTTTGACCCGGGAAGAGTGAAAAGAGAACTGCTTAGAAATCAAAAACTAGGTGCACCTTTAGTAGCTGGTGAAAGTTATACGTTGCATATTTCTAAAAATTGGAAAGATGCCAATGGCTATTCTTTAGCTAAGGATTTTATTAAAAAAATAATTGTTGTTCAAGCGGATAGAATGGCACCAAGTCCTAAAAATTGGCAAGCAACTGTTCCCAAAGCAGACACCAAAACGCCGCTTATCATCCATTTCGGAGAGGCTTTGGACCATGCCTTAGCTCAAAAGTCGTTAACCGTTTACAACAAAAAAGGGAAAAGAGTAGCAGGAAAAATCGCCTTAGGTAATGACGATAAGGAATGGACTTTTACTCCTACAAACAATTGGCAATCGAAGCCTTATCGCATTCAAATCCAATCAGTCTTGGAAGATTTAGCAGGTAATAATTTTAATCGTTTATTTGATACCGATTTAGAAAAACAAACGGAACCCAAACGGGATTTGCCTTATTACTATTTTGATTTCAGGGTGCAATAGATGCTTCGTCTTTAAAGATAAATTAGGTCTACTCAAAGCCTAATTGGAATTAATTAATTAAGTAATGTATAATTTCAACTGGTAGCACAGGATTCATCCTGTGCTGTTTCAAGGTCTTCAGACCTTGGCTCTGACAGTTTCTCGGACTAAAGTCCTTTGACAGAACAGAATAAATTCTGTGGTACCAGTTTTCATCTCATCCTACTTTCCATTATCTTTGTTGGCATGAAACCAAGAGACCCGCAGAAGATAGAAAGAATACACCAAGCAACCTTGGTATTAGTTTCCGAAATAGGACTAGCGGGTTTAACTATGTCCAAAATTGCGAAGGCGGCTAAATTGGGGATGGGTACGATTTATACTTATTTCAACAGCAAAGAGGAGGTGCTAAATGCTTTATATCAATCTTTAAAAATAAAGCATGCGGAAAAGGTTTATGCTAATTTCGATAAAAATCAATCTTTCCTACC
>CALLVC010000417.1 GCA_938010785.1 uncultured Saprospiraceae bacterium | reverse complement strand
TAGAAAATCGGGCTTAATAGCTACGGCTATTATCCCAATTGCATCCCATCCGCTTGCGGTTCGGAAGTGCACTTCCTTATCTAGATTAGACAAAAAATAACTGATTCTAAACTATCAACTACTTTTTTCTTGAGCCACTAGACGTTCCTAATCCCGATTTTCATCGGGACCGTATCGAACGGCAAAATTTGTAAAAAGGGTTTTAAAGGGTGAACTAAAATGGATTTTCTGGGACTCTGCCTGTCCCGAATTTATTTCGGGAATGTCCCAGAAAATCAACATTTGCCCAGATATTCCGTTTTTATAATAAAACCCTTATTACTGACATTCTTAATACATAAAAAATAAAGATTTTTTTTACTTTTGCATTTAATTATTGACCTGCATAAGCTAAATAAAATATTATAACTTATGAAACCTAAACCATTGATTTAAAGCTAAAATCAATAGTTTAATTAAAACCTAACCTTCCTATGCAGTATTATGACCAATTTGTGAAGCGTCACATTGGCATCGGTGAAGCTGACTTAACCAAGATGTTGAAAGTTGTCAAAGCGAGTTCTCTCGACCAATTAATTGAGGAAACCGTTCCAGCTACTATCCGCATCAATCGGGAACTAGATTTGCCAGACGCACTTTCTGAACACGAATATTTACAAGCATTAAAAAAGATTGCAGCTAAGAATAAAGTATTCCAATCTTTTATAGGTATGGGGTATCATGGTACGATTACGCCTGCGGTTATCGCCAGAAATATTTTCCAAAATCCAGGATGGTACACTCAGTACACGCCTTATCAAGCAGAAATTGCCCAAGGTCGTTTAGAAGCTTTATTAAACTTCCAAACTGCGGTAAGTGATTTGACGGGAATGCCAATTGCCAATGCCTCTTTATTAGATGAAGGGACAGCAGCAGCAGAGGCAATGGCGATGTTCTTTAGTTTAAAGAATAAGCGAAATAAGGGAGCTTCTATTAATCAATTTTTTGTAGAAGATGGAGTATTGCCACAAACGGTAGATGTTTTAACCACGAGAGCAGAACCTATCGGTATAAAGATAGTTCGTGGAGATTGGAAAACATTTAAAGCCAACGAAAAAACTTTTGGTGTTTTATTACAATATCCAGCCAAAACTGGTGCGGTAGAAGACTATCAATCCTTCTCGGAAGACATCAAAGCACAAGGTATTTATCTAACAGTTGCAGCAGATATTTTAAGCTTAAGTTTATTAACCCCTCCCGGTGAATGGGGAGCAGATGCCGTTGTCGGTACCACTCAAAGATTTGGCGTACCAATAGGCTATGGAGGGCCTCATGCAGCTTATTTTGCAACGAAAGAAGATTTTAAACGACAATTACCTGGTCGAATTATCGGTGTCTCTATAGACCGATTAGGCAATCGTGCTTTGCGAATGGCTTTACAGACCAGAGAGCAACATATCAGAAGAGAAAAAGCCACTTCAAATATTTGTACCGCCCAAGCTTTATTGGCGATTATGGCAGGAATGTATGCGGTATATCACGGAGCAGACGGCATCCAAGCTATTGCCCAACGCACACATCAAGCAACCATGATGTTGGAAGCGTATTTGACTTCAATGGGTTACACACAAAGTAATGCACATTATTTTGATACCTTATCCATTTCTGTTGATACAGCCACTAAAAAGACCATCAAGCGATTAGCCGTTGCACAGAAAATAAATTTCTACTATGGTGCAGATAATACGGTACAAATTACTTTGGATGAAACCATCAGTAATGAGACTTTACAAACCATTGTAGGCGTTTTTGCGAAAGCTAAAAATCAAAGTCCAATGATGATGGGCTTAGAAATGGAGGAGTCAAAAATTCCTGCAAGCCTAGTAAGAACGAGCGAGTATTTAAGCCATGAGGTATTCAATTCGCATCGGTCAGAAACGCAAATGATGCGATATATCAAGTCTTTGGAAAACAAAGATTTGTCATTAACCCATTCGATGATTGCTTTGGGTTCTTGTACGATGAAATTGAATGCAGCAGCAGAATTAATGCCTGTCAGTTGGGAAGCATTTGCTAACATTCATCCATTTGCGCCTTTAAATCAGGCCAAAGGCTATCAGCAGATTTTTGAAGAATTAGAAGCCTACTTGTGTGAATGTACAGGTTTTGCGGCCTGTTCTTTACAACCTAATTCTGGGGCACAAGGGGAATATGCTGGTTTAATGACCATTAGAGCTTATCATAAATCGAATGGAGACAAGCATAGAAATATTGCATTGATTCCCTCTTCTGCACACGGTACCAATCCAGCGAGTGCCGTCATGGCAGGGATGAAAGTAGTGGTCACAAAATGTGATGACCAAGGAAATATTGATTTAGATGATTTAAGAGCGAAAGCAGACCAGCATAAAGATAATTTAGCCGCTTTGATGGTTACTTATCCATCTACTCATGGCGTGTTTGAAACCGAGATTAAAGAAATCTGCCAAATCATCCACGATAATGGCGGAAAAGTATACATGGATGGTGCAAATATGAATGCACAGGTTGGATTGACCAATCCGGGCATGATAGGTGCAGATGTTTGTCACTTAAACTTACATAAAACCTTTGCCATTCCACACGGAGGAGGAGGGCCAGGCATGGGGCCAATTTGTGTCAATGAAAGTTTAGCACCGTTCTTACCAAAACATCCATTGGTGAAGACGGGTGGAAAAAAAGGGATTCAAGCAGTTTCTGCCGCTCCTTTTGGAAGTTCTAGTATTTTGTTAATTTCTTATGGTTACATCAAAATGTTAGGATATGATGGGGTAACTGATGCGACTAAGTATGCGATTTTAAATGCCAATTATATAAAAACAAAACTAGAAACAGCCTATCAAGTATTATATACAGGTGAAAATGGTCGAGCAGCGCATGAATTAATTTTAGACTTGCGTCCATTCAAAAATCTAGTCAGTGCAGAAGATGTAGCTAAGCGATTGATGGATTATGGTTTCCACGCTCCTACCCTCTCCTTCCCTGTAGCAGGTACGATAATGATTGAGCCGACGGAGAGTGAAGATTTAGCGGAATTAGACCGTTTCTGTAATGCTTTATTACAAATTAAGGCAGAGATTGACGAAATTGCCACAGGCGCGGCTGATGCGAAGAATAATGTGTTACATAATGCCCCGCATACCTTAGCACAGTTAACGGCGAACGATTGGGCTTTCCCTTATTCTAGAGAAAAAGCAGCTTATCCAGTTCCTTACTTAAAAACTAGGAATAAATTTTGGGCTTCTGTAGCTCGGATTGATAACGGATATGGCGATAGAAATTTAATTTGTACTTGTCCAAGTATTGAGGAGTATGAAGAAGTGGTGAGTTGATAGTGGTGAGTAGTTAGTGCAATAAAAAGGAGATAGTCGATTTGGCTATCTCCTTTTTTGTTTAGTTCATTTTTTATATCTTGTACTTATCAAAAAACTACATAAATCCGTGGGAAAATCAAATCCTTTACATCCAGAGGTTTTGGCTTGAGGCAACTCGAGGGCACTATGTTTCTATGGCTCAATTTTGAACAAAATCGATAGACTAAGATTTCACCTTCCCCTCTTCTTTCATCCACCCAAGATAAGGCTGAGAATTAAAATCGGTTAATAGTTCTTCTTCATTAACTAGTTCTGTATAAATCTTGCTATCGGGTTGGTTACCCTGATTCATTTTCCATTTAAGGAGTCGAATATATGCTTTAACTCTATTCATTATTGAATTGTTTATTATTTTTTTTACGATACTAGGGCATTATCCAAAAGCATACCTTTCTTTTACAGACTCTAAATTCATCCGAATAGCATTAGAAGAAGCTGGCTGAAATTTAGCCTCATAAACTTTCTTAGCTTTCCATTTTGCCTTGCTTAATTTCAGCTTCGTTGCACTTTCTGATTCATTTAAAATACTTGAAATCTCTTCGATACGCATGTTCTCTTGAAATTTCATCAGTAAAATAGCTTTATCTCCTACGGGGATGTTGTCTAGCACTACTTTAAGTTTGTCAACTGCTATTTCCAGTAAAAAATCATCTGGAATCTCTACGACATCAGTTGTTTGTTCCATTTCATCCGAGAAAATTTTCCCCTCTTTTTTGATTGCTCTAAGCTGGTCAATACAAAAGTTATAGGTAAGCGCATAAACCCAAGTAGAGAATTTGGAGGTTCCATCGAAGGCAGAAAGATTCAAAAAGACCTTTAACAGAATTTCTTGTGTGCCCTCTCTAGCAGTATCAGTATGCTTTAATAGTCCCATACATTTACTAAATATCTTTTTTGCATATTTTGAATAAAGCTGGTCAAAATAGCTTGAATCCTGTGATTCAAGAAACGATTGAATTAATGTTTCATCTGCTACTTCGTTGTTTTGATACTTCGACTGTTCTAGATACGCTTGACTTTCAGTTACCATCATTTTTGAAGAGGTTTTTTGACACTTAAATAATTTCCTTTAAATGATTCTCATGTTAGGAACAAAATTAGTGCAAAAACGGAATGTTATTAAGGGGGATATTGCGTAATTAAAATATCCTATTTTTTCTTAGAACTAAGAGTATTACTTAGTTTTCTGCATAATTTTCAAATAAATGTATCTACTAAAGCATCTGGGTTTACAGGGTCTAGTATTTTGTCAAAACCTTGTTGACTAGGAACAGAAGTTATTTTATAGACTTGTTCCAAATTCTCTTTCCGTGTTGGAAATTTATCTATAAAAGATAATAAGGAGGGGTCTTTTAAACTAAACATAGCAAAACCACTCATTAACACATCGGCTAGTGAATAAGTTGGGGTTGTTGGTCTATGGTCTGGAATTTGCTCAATGCTTTTCCTAACTCTGTTTACTAAGTAATCGAACATAGTCTGCTTTTTCAAGCAAAGTTATTCCCTATTTCAATGAATTCTAAATATTAGTTTTTATATATGTTAAAATATCGTGCAAACTGCTGCTATTAAAGCCACACTTTAAAAACTTACCTTTTACCATTCAGTCAAAATATTTCTTAGGAACATGTAAACTATGAGAGCATTATTTCTATCCACTACTATTTTTCTATTTGCAAATCCTTTATGGAGTCAATTTATTTCCGCATCGTATCAAACCAATTTTGGAACGATTCTAGAAGAAGTAGATGAATCATGTATGATGATTGCAGAAGAAAAATTATTTGTACAAGATGACGAAGATGATAGCATCCGTGTATTTTCTATAACCCCTCCATTTAATTTAATTACCAGCTTTGGTCATCCTAATTTAGCTGATGCAGAAGATGGAATTGCGACGACCAATAATTTTATTTTTGTAGCTGATACTGATGACGATGATGTAGAGGTATTTGATTTAGCTCCTCCACATAATTATGTAGGTACTTTAGGAGCTGGACTCATTAATAGATAAATCTATTTCAGGATATTAAGTATATTTGCTAAATGAAATCTATTAAAAAGTCCCTCGTCGTATGCTTGTGTTTTACGACTGTATTCCTCAACGCACAAAACCCTTTCCCAAAACTAGCACCTGTTTTTCAAGATGATATAGTACCTAAGGTGTATATTCAAATTGCACAAGATTCGCTCAATCAACTATTTGAGGATATATTTAGCAATCACCACTACCCTGCCACCTTTATTTTTGAGAATGGAGCAGAACGAGACACCGTAGAAAACATTGGTTTTCGGCTAAGAGGAAATACTTCTCGTGGGGCACAAAAAAAGTCTTTCAAAATCTCTTTTAATACCTTTGAGGACGGTGGAGATTGGAAAGGATTAGAAAAATTAAACCTCAATGGGCAGCATAATGACCCAACAGTTACTAGGTCAAAATTAGGATGGGATTTATTACGGGCGTTTGGTGTACCTGCACCACGCTGCAATCATGTCGAGCTATATTTAAACAATCAATACGTTGGACTTTATAATAATATAGAGCAAATAGATGAAGAGTTTGCCGAATCTCGTTTTGGCAATAAAGATGGTAATTTATATAAATGTCTATGGCCGGCAGATTTAGATTTCAAAGGGGAGAATCCCGATGCTTATAAATTTGCGAATAACGGACGACGCACCTATGAGTTAAAAACAAATGAAGAGACAGACGACTATTCAGATTTGGCCAATTTTATTAATGTACTCAATAATACAGCTGATGAGGAGTTACCTTGTGAATTAGAGGCTGTTTTTAATGTGGATAGTTATCTAAAAGCGATGATTTTTGACATTTTCTCTGCCAACTGGGATGGCCCGATTATCAATAAAAATAATTTCTATTTATACCATAATACAGCAACTGGAAAATTCGAATATATTCCTTTTGATATTGACAATACCTTTGGTATAGATTGGTTTGGAGAAGATTGGGCAAGTCGAGCGATTTATGACTGGGCACCTCAAGGTCAACCTCGTCCTATATATAATCGCATCATGGGCATCCCAGCATATAGAGACCGCTTTTCTTTTTACTTTAATGAATTTTTGGAAACGCATTTACAAGCAGATAACTTAACTGCCTATTTATACCAAAAAAGAGATTTATTAGCTCCTGCTATTGAAAAGGATAAATTTTATCCACGAGATTATGGTTTTACAATAACGGATTTTAATCAATCCTTTGATAGTAAATTGAGTGTCAACCATGTACCTATTGGGCTTATAGAATATATTGAAAAAAGAATTCGAACCACTAAAGAACAGCTAGCAATTCAAGACATAGCGCCTATTATTAAAGTAGATTATGATGCTTTTAGTAATACCGTTCAAGTAGCGATTAGAGATGACCAAGCCGTTCAAAGCGTTGAAACTTGCCATATACTGCAAGACAACTCCATTGAATGTGCTATCAGTTCACTCTCCAATAGCCCAACTACGCTTAATGTCAGTACCTCCTTTGCCAATAATACGGAGGTCAAAGCTATCTATTATCAAGTAACGGACAATCAAGGCAATCAAAGTCGATATCCAGTTTGTGAAGCATTAGAGATAGCTACATCTAATACCAGTGCGGTTACTCTTTTTGTAAATGAGATAATGGCGAGTAACCAATCTACAATGATGGATGAAGCTGGTGAATTTGAAGATTGGGTAGAAATATATAATCCAACAACAGCGAGCATCAATTTAGCAGGTTTGCATCTTTCAGATAATCCAGATAATCCTAATAAATGGGCATTTCCCGATATAGACATTCCTTCAAAAGGATATTTATTAATCTGGGCAGATGAAGATGGAAGTCAAGGAGATTTACACGCCAATTTTAAATTAAGCAAGGATGGAGAGTTTATAGGTATTTTTGATACAGAAGCTAATAGTTTTGAGCTGATTGATGGTTTTGAATTTGGCAGTCAGCAGGCAGATATAGCTTTTGGAAGGACACTTGATGGAGGTCAAAATCTATCCCCTTTGACGCCAAGTCCCAATGAAACCAATCAACAAACAACTTCAACGATTAGTGAAGCTGTTGTCAATGAAATTAGTATTTTTCCAAACCCAACTCAAGATGCTTTTACCATAAATTTAGGTAAGGCTATTCAACAACCTACCAAAATTCTTTTACAAGATATGCTTGGACGGGTCCATTTTCAGTTACCTGTAAATGGTCAAGGAGTTTATACAATTTCAACGTCAAGTTTAAAGTCAGGCATTTTTCTGGTCGTACTAGATTATGGGAAAAAGGGAAAAGTTTTAAAGAAATTAGTGGTTAATAATTAAAATAAAACGTAGGTGCAATTTAATTCCGAGTTAAAAAATATCCGAGTTAAAAATAAAAAGAATACAGATGTTTTTAATACGGATTTAGCTGTCAAATTAGTAGCTAATAATTAGTTTTTAACCTGACGCGCTATTATAGATAGTCAGATAAAAAATTGATATTACAAAAAATATTATTGTAATTTAATATCAACTAATATCTGTGTTCCTTCACTAATCCGTGGTAGTAATCAATACCACGGATTAGTGAAGGAACACGGATATTTATTACTTTTTT
>CALLVC010000416.1 GCA_938010785.1 uncultured Saprospiraceae bacterium | reverse complement strand
TACATGCAAAAATTTATCAAAGCCTTTATCGACGCTATCAAAGGCACAGAAACGGATTTTACTAAAGGAAGTATTAATCGAGCTGTTTTTCTATTGGCGATTCCAATGATTCTAGAAATGGTCATGGAAGGCATTTTTTCTATTGTTGATGCCTTCTTAGTAAGCAAAGTAAGCGAAGAAGCTTTTGCTACAGTTGTCTTGACCGAAACGGTTGCTACCCTACTCTATGCTTTAGCCATTGGTATTAGTATTGCCGCTACCGCAATGGTAAGTCGCCGAATTGGGGAGAAAAATCCCAAAGCTGCCGCAGATGCCGCTGGGCAGGCTATTTTATTAGGGGTCGGCGTATCCATTTTCATTAGTATTATAGGTATACTGTTTCCTGATGACCTCTTGAGACTAATGGGTGCTTCAGAATCTGTCATTGCTATTGGTACAGAATTCACACGTATTTTCTTGGGTTCCAATGTAGTCATCATGCTACTCTTTATCCTCAATGGCATCTTTCGAGGCGCAGGAAATGCGGCGATAGCGATGAGAGTGCTGATTTTAGCCAACCTTTTAAATATCGTCTTGGACTTTATTTTAATTTTTGGTTTTGGTCCTATTCCTGCCTTAGGAGTCACTGGCGCAGCTATTGCCACCTCCATAGGACGAGGTACTGCTGTTGTCTATCAACTATATATTTTATTTAATGATAAAAGTATTATTAAGCTCACTAAAAAACATCTTAAAACCAATTGGGATATTCTTAAAAAAATGATGAATGTCGCAGCTACTGGTTCAGGACAGCATCTAATCGGTTCTGCTAGCTGGATATTTTTGATGATGCTGATAGCAGATTATGGTACAGAAACAGTAAATGGCTATGGCATTGCGATTCGAATTATTATGTTCACTTTTTTACCTGCTTGGGGAATTGCCAATGCTGGGGCAACGCTGATTGGTCAAAATCTTGGAGCTGGCTTACCTGAACGAGCAGAAACTTCGGTTTACAGAGCAGCTTTTCTAAATATGGCATTTCTGTTTGTGGTCTCCATTATTTACTTCTTCTGGGCAGAATTCTTTATTCGTATTTTCAACCAAAATGACGCAGTAGTAGCGATTGGCATAGAATGTCTTAGAATTTTTTGTATTAGCTATGCCATATTTGCCTTTGGAATGGTGCTCATTCAAGCTTTTGGTGGTGCTGGCGATACCCGAACTCCTACCTTTATCAACTTTGTCTCTTTTTGGTTAATTCAAATTCCATTAGCCTATTTTCTAGCCAAAGGCTTACATTGGGAAGCTACTGGCGCTTTTTGGGCATTGGTCATTTCTGAATTCTTTTGGGTTGGATTAGCCGTCTATATCTTTAGACAAGGAAAATGGAAGACGATTGAGATTTAGATAGGCAGAGGGTGTAGGGCAGAGGGCTTGGGGTAATTTCATCCTAAACGATTGCGTACTGCATACTCCTTCCTATGCAACAAAAGCATAACATTATTAATAAAAAATCTGGCAGTCATTTTATCACCACAGATGATTGCCACAGATTTTAATAGGATTATGTAGTTAGGTTCTTACCTGAAATCTGAAACCAACAAAATGTCGATAATTCATGGTTTCCGATTCTCTCCGAATGGAGGCTTAAACTTTGAGTTTGAACTTGATTCTTGAACTTGAACTTTACTTAGTTCCCTTCGTAACCATATTTTTCGTTATTGCAGTGCCTACTGCTTACTGCTTACTGCTTACTGCCGACTTAATACAACTTGCCTTATCAAAACTTCCTCTAAATCAATAAATTAGTATAATTTTTATATCAAAAAACACCTAGTAATTTCATATAATTTGTAATTATCTATCTATTTTGTGATTACCAACATTAAATAAACAAATATTTACAAACTTCACTCACTGATTTACCTTCAAAAAATGAGATTACGGATGTCCCTTCTGGTAATGGTTCTTACCTTGTCAGTTAGTAGTTTTTGTCAGATTTCCTTGGATAGCATACAACTTTTTCATCAAGAAAATTTAGCCTCTATTGTCCTGCTCAAAAATGATAAACACTTATTGCCTTTCCAAGATTTGAGTAAAATTAGTGTTGCTCACCTTTCTATCGGCGATGCTACAAAAACTGCAGAATTCGACCATACCTTACAACAATACGCTACTGTAAAATCTTACAACTTACCTTTGACCGCTGATGGTCAACAGGCTGGAGAGGTCTTTAAATATCTTATCAATTATAGTGATATTACCATTATTTCCATCAGCGAGTCCTTCGAAACTGGCTACTCTCCTATTATTGAGGAATTTATCCGAGATTTAAGTGCTCGTGGCAATGTTGCTGTTGCTATTTTTGGCGCTAAAGAATTGGTCACTAACTTTCCATATATTGACCGAGCAAAAGCTATTTCCTATACCCCAAAAACGAATGCCTATGCTCAATCGCTGCAAGCACAGATGTATTTTGGCGCGGTTGGGGCAGTTGGAAAACTAACGGAAAATATTGGTAACACCTACAAAGTCAATGATGGAATTATTACTAAAGGAGGTTTACGATTAAGTTATGGCATTCCTGAATTAGCTGGAATTAATAGCACGAAGCTAAACCAGCAAATGGATGCTATCCTCCAAGAAGGATTGGATTCTATGGCATTTCCTGGCGCACAAGTTTTGGTCGCTAAGGGCGGGCAAGTTGTTTATCAAAAGAACTTTGGTTACCACACCTACGATAAAGTCCAAAAGGTCGAATCTCATAATGTATACGACTTGGCTTCGGTCACTAAAGTGACGACAGCGGTCCCTGCTTTGATGCGGATGCAAGATGATGGCTTGTTTGATGTGGATGCTAAATTAGTCGATTATTTCCCTGATTTTAAAGAGTCCGACAAAGCCAATTTGTACTTTCGGTCTATCCTTGCGCACAATGCAAGGTTACAACCCTATATCGTATTTTGGCAAAAAGCCAAAAAGAAAAATGGTAAATATAGAGGCCGAACTTTTAAAACTAAGCCACATAAAAATTATCCTGTCCAACTTACGAACAACTTGTATTTGCACAAAAAATACAAAAGTAAGATGATGGATTTTGTCAGAAAATCTCCCTTAAATAAAGAACCTGGTTATGTCTATTCTGGTTTATCCTTTTTGATGTATCCAGATTTGGTTAAAACCAAAACAGGTAAGCGTTTTGACCAATATTTATACAATACTTTTTATAGAAAAATAGGCGCTAATAATTTAGTATTCAATCCTTTGCAAAGAATGGATGCTCAAGATATTATTCCTACCGAAGAAGATGATTTCTTCAGGAATCAATTGGTGCAAGGAACAGTACACGATGAGGCAGCAGCAATGCTTTCGGGACTATCAGGTAATGCTGGTTTGTTTGGAAATGCAAGTGATTTAGCCAAATTATTGCAGTTGTATTTGAATAAAGGAAGCTACGGTGGGGAGCAATTTATCGAACCATCGACCATTCAAGAATTTACCCAATGTCAGTTTTGTGATGAAGGTAATCGAAGAGGATTGGGCTTTGACAAACCTTTGATTGAATATGATGCAGCAAAAAGTTATGTCGCTAAATCTGCCAGTAAATACAGCTATGGACATTCTGGTTTTACAGGTACGTTCTTTTGGTTGGACCCCGCTGAAGATTTAATGGTTATTTTCTTATCCAATCGAGTCTACCCTACTCGAAATAATCGAAAATTATATAGCCTTAATATCCGACCAAGATTGCACCAAGCAGCCTATGATGCTATCTATGAATTTGATAAATTAAAACAACAACAGGCTAATAATAAGGGTGATAAGAAGCACTATAAGGAACGAGAATAAATAAAAGACATTGAATGCCACAAATTTCAAGAAGGTTTTGCCATATCCTTGTCCGTAATATCTTTTCATGGTTAAATACAAAAAAATTAAAATGGCGATTATTACTGGAAAAAATAAAATTTCTAGAGGGCCATTTTTAGGCAGTATAAATAAAATGGTCATCAGCAAAAAAGCAAAAGCATGATGGTGAAAATTTAAGACAAAATGCTCTACATAAAACCAATTTTCCCTAACATACAATAGCTTCATAAACAAGGCTAAAAAAGGCATCATTGCCAAAAGCATCAAAGGAATATTATTCATTAATTGACGAACATAACCTGTCTGGTCATGGGCAAAGTGAATACCTTGCTTCACCAATAGTTGATTCCAAAAACCTTTAATCTCATATTTTTCTACTAATTTTTTTCCATCCATGAGCAGCATGTCCTTATAATCAAACTTGCGCTTTTCTCCCCATACTAGCGCTAGCTAGCTGAAAAGAATCTCTATTTATAAGTCCCTTACCCATTATCCATTTCAAAGAATCTAAAGCCGTTTTTGCTGTTGTATCTTGGAATAATGCTATTTGCGAACTTAATGTATCTAATTCCTCTAAAAAGACAATTTTATGCGCCTCTTCTTCTATCATTTCTTCCAATGATGTAGTTTCCACTCCATCCACCTTCATTTTCATGATGTTTCCTTCCCCTATATCTCCTACAAAATTCAAAGCGGCAAAGAAAATAATGGACATCACCAAATACAATCGAATCGGATGGTAATACGTTTTATGCTTCCCTTTGAAATATTCCTTCGTTAGTTTAGCAGGAATAAATAACCATCTTAAGGTCTGTACAATTCGAGAATCTAGGTTAAAGACATTATCTACAAAATTTTGGATAAACTCCTTTAAAGAAATTAATCCTGTCGTTGCTTTTTGTCCACAGTTTGGACAAAAAGAAGCTGTTGCTGGTAATTGCTCGTGACAATTTAAGCATTCGGATTGGTTGGTATTTTCTTGATTTTCTGTCATA
>CALLVC010000415.1 GCA_938010785.1 uncultured Saprospiraceae bacterium | reverse complement strand
AGAAAAAGCGAAAATTGTCCAACTAGTCACAGAGAATCCAATCCATTTATCGAAATTATTAAACCGAGAATTACCGAGTCAATTAGATGAAGCCTGTCAGCGAGTAGGGATAAACATTTTTCCAAAGTCATGGAATGATATGAATGGACAATGTTCTTGTCCAGATTGGGCAGTGCCTTGTAAACATTTAGCATCTGTATTGTATCTAATAGCCAATGAAATTGACAAAAATCCATTTTTAGTTTTTGAATTACACGATTTTGATTTATTCAAAGGACTGGAAGGAGTAGGTTATACGATTGGGGAGCAAAAAGACATTGCTGTTTTAAGAATTAGTGATTTACAAACCACTTATGAGTTTGATGATACGCCTTTTGAGTGGCAAAGCGATGTTTTTCAAAACTTGGATTTTTCGACTATCCCCGATTGTCAAGAACAATTATTGACTATCTTGGGTAAAAAACCTGTTTTCTATCCATCGGGAGATTTTAAATCAGTATTAGAAAAAGCCTATCAATCGGTCGCTAAATATTTAACAAAAGTTGCAAAGAAAAAAGAGATAGAAAAACTAACGGCTGAGATGGATGCAGTCGATGAAATCGAAATAATCTTGGATGCAGAACAAGCGTTTTTAAGCGCCAGTTTTAGAGATAGCCGGGGCAAAAAAATTATTGATTTTGAGGAAGAAGAGCAACTAATTGTCTGGTTAGAAGACATTCCGATGAGCCGAGTTGGGCATCTAGCACCCTGCTTGGGTGGATTGTATTTGACCTATTACCTGGCAGAAAAGTTGGCAATGCAAAGCGCCTATATTCCTCAATTACTAGGGATTGGAACTAGACGATATAAAATTCGATGGTTACCCGCTATTTTAAATGAGTCTATCCGAGAAATTTATGATAAGGTCAAGGCATTAACCCCTAAAAATTTAGTTTTTTATAAAATTGGGAAAGAAATAAAACAGCCCGCGGAAAACGACTACTATCCAACTTTACTGTCCTTTTTCTTGAGTAGATTGATGCATGCGCATCACAATTCTAAGGTACGTTATCAAGAAAATGAAGTTTTCCAGCTCTTCTTTAATGGTACTTTAGAACAGTTTACAGCGTTTGAAAATATAGCCTATCCATCTGCCATACAATTATGGACAAGTAAATTTTATATAGCAGAAAAAGACTTTGTACCGGTCTTACAAGTAGAAGATTTGGACGATGGTTTTGAAGTAAAGATTGCCCTGCAAGATACGACTCAACCACTCGAACCACTTATTTCTTTAAAAGAGGTGTTTGTCAAAAATACGTACAGTCATGTTAGGTTAGGATTTCTTCGAGACTTAGCGATGTTATCCGATTTTTTCCCACAGATTAGTTATTTAGTAGGCTCAAGGGGGGAAGAACAGCTAATCTTTAACTCCGATGAATTTGTAGACATTCTATTTAAGATTTTGCCCACCATTAAATTATTTGGGATTAAGATTTTATTACCTAAAGCACTTCGGAAATTATTACGACCCAAAATGTCTATGCAATTAGAAAGCGAAGACAACGGGATGATACAAGGGAAAAAATCCATTATCAACATGGATGAAATGTTAAGTTTTGAGTGGAAAATAGCAATAGGAGATAGATTGGTTACAGAAAAAGAATTCACCAAATTAGTGAATCAATTTTCAGGTATCGTTAAGTTAAACGACGAGTTTGTATTTTTTGACGAAAAGGAGATTCGTTCGCTCATTGCCAAATTAGAAAGTCCCCCAGAAATGACGGGACATCAATTATTGCAAGTTGCTTTAACAGAAGATTATCAAGGGGCAAAAGTTCATCTAGATAAAAACACCAGAGCTTTAATTGATAGTTTATTAAAAGGGGAGGGGACAGAAACACCTAAAGGCCTACAAGCTACTTTGCGTCCTTATCAACTGAGAGGATATGAGTGGTTGTACAAAAACTCCCGTCTTGGTTTTGGTAGTTTGATAGCGGATGATATGGGCTTAGGAAAAACGCTACAAGTCATCGCCACCCTATTGAAATTGAAAGAAGATGGAGAATTAGAAACGCACAAGGCTTTAATAGTTGTACCAACAACTTTATTGACCAATTGGGAAAAAGAGATTCGAAAATTTGCACCAGCCTTAAAAACGCATACCTATCATGGGGCAAACAGAGATTTAAAACCCTTAAAAGAAGCCGATGCTTTAATTACAACTTACGGCGTTGCTCGAACAGAAACGGCTAAGTTGAATAAAGAAAAATGGTTAACACTTATCATTGATGAGGCGCAAGCCATTAAAAATCCAGGAACTGCACAAACCAAGGCGATTAAAAAAATAAAAGCACCTGTAAAAATAGCCATGAGTGGAACGCCTGTAGAAAATAGATTGAGTGAATATTGGAGTATTTTCGATTTTTCCAATAAAGGTTATCTAGGGAGTTTAAAACAATTTAAAGAAGATTTTGCGTCCCCTATTGAAATAAATCGAGACCAAGTTCAATTAACGAAATTCAAAAAAGTTACGGAGCCATTTATTTTACGGCGTTTAAAATCTGATAAATCTATCATCAAGGACTTGCCTGATAAAATTGAACTCGACCAATATTGTCAATTATCTCCAGAACAAACAGCCCTTTATCAGAGTGTAGTAGAAACCACTATGCGTACAGTAGAAAATGCAGAAGGCATTCAGCGCAAAGGACAGATTTTAAAATTGATTACTGCTTTAAAACAAGTCTGTAATCACCCAAGACAGTTCTTAAAAAAAGGCAGCGCCAATCCAGCTATCTCTGGAAAATGTGCTTTACTCTTTAGCTTACTAACACAGATTCTAGATAAAAATGAAAAGACTTTAATTTTTACACAATACCAAGAAATGGGTCGTTTATTAGCGCAAATGATTGAAGAAGAATTTAGCACTATTGCGCCATTTTTGCATGGAGGCGTAAGTAGAAAAGGAAGAGATGAAATGGTCGAAGACTTCCAAAATAATCGAACGACTAGAATCATGATTCTATCCTTAAAAGCAGGCGGAACAGGTTTAAATTTAACGGCTGCCAGCAATGTTATTCATTACGATTTATGGTGGAATCCCGCAGTAGAAGCACAAGCAACAGACCGAGCTTACAGAATTGGACAGAATAGAAATGTCATTGTGCATCGGTTTATCACCAAAGGCACTTTTGAAGAAAAAATTAATCAGCTTTTGGTCAGCAAAAGAGAATTGGCCAATATGACAGTGTCTACTGGGGAAAAATGGATTGGAGATTTAAGCAATGCTGAATTAAATGAGATGATAAAATTAGAAAATTAGTAATCTGTACTCGACCAGCAGCATACCCTAAAAGGGTTATTTAGACCTCAAATGACTGATTTTTTACAAAAGAAAGTCCTCCTTTTGAATGCTTTCTGGAAAAAGCGTGTTATTTTAGCCAGCAATCATTTTTTTATTAGTGGTCAATAATTTTCAATAAGTTGTTATTGCTCCTAATAAATATTCTTTTGAGAAAACTATAAACAGCTCGTGTTAAGTAACATACAAAAAACTATTGCTCAGTTAGAGCAAAGTAAACGCATTCGGATCCTCTATGCCTGTGAATCGGGAAGTCGGGCTTGGGGAATTCCTTCTCCTGATAGCGACTATGATGTCCGCTTTATTTATGTCCATCAATTAGATTGGTATTTATCCTTGTGTAATCGAAAAGATACGATTACGGTAAAAGATGATGAGTCAGATTTAGATATGACTGGTTGGGATTTACGTAAAACCTTGCAGTTAATAAAGAAATCTAATGCTGCTCCTTTAGAATGGATAAATTCTCCCATAGTTTATCACGAAGCACCTGGTTTTCTTAGGCGCTTTCAAAACGTGGCCGATACCTGCATCTCCCCTAATGCGCTAAATTATCATTATTTGAGTATGGCTAGAAAATTTTACGATAAATGTAATGGTGAAGAATCCGTAAAGTTAAAGACGTGGTTCTATGCTTTGCGAACAGCTCTAAATGCACGTTGGATAGCAGAAAAAGAAACAATGCCACCTACTGTTTTCAAAGAAACCCTCTCGTTAATTGACCCTACTCTAAAAAAAGAAATTTTAGCTTTAATTGCACTTAAAGGAACTAAAAACGAAAGTTTCGTATTTGAAAAGGAAGCATCTCTATTAAACTTGATAGAAGCGTCCATTGATTTAGCTGAGCAGCATAAATCATCATTGCCTGGCAGCAAAGTAAATATGCACGAGATGGATAAGTTTTTCCAACGTATGATACCGAAACCAAATAAAAATGACTATTCTAGAGCTAAAAAATCAAAATCTTTTACTGTTTGAGGCAGTTAGTGGCAGTCATGCTTATGGTTTACAACATAAAGATTCTGACGTCGATTTAAGAGGTGTTTTTGTAATGCCCAAAGTGCAATTTTATGGATTAGCTCAAACAGGACAAGTCAGCGACGAGCGAAATGACGAAGTATATTATGAATTAAAAAAGTTCGTCGATATGCTCGTAAAAAACAAACCTAATTTTTTAGAAGTGTTGAGAACGCCAGCAGATTGTATCCGTTACCAATCTCCTTTATTTGAAAAATTAAAATTAGAAGACTTTCTTACCAAACAAGCAAAAAGCACTTTTGCAGGATATGCTGTTTCTCAAATTAAAAAAGCCAGAGGACTAAACAAGAAAATCGTTAATCCTATGAGTGAGCAGCGAAAATCTGTTTTAGAATTTTGTTATATCCAACATGCTCAGGGTTCTCTCCCATTATTACAATTTTTAGAAAAAAATAATTTTAGACACGAAGATTGTGGACTAGTTAACGTGGCGCATATGAAAGGCATTTTTGCCTTATTTCACAACCCTAAATTAAATT
Organism: uncultured Saprospiraceae bacterium; assembly: GCA_938010785.1. Lineage (GTDB taxonomy): Bacteria > Bacteroidota > Bacteroidia > Chitinophagales > Saprospiraceae > JAFMDF01. Next base: position 4,495 of record CALLVC010000415.1, on the reverse strand, counting down.
ATCAGGGTATTATTAAAGGTGAAAAATCAAATGATATTTGCCTAAGTTCCATTCCTAAAAAAGAACAACCAATTGGTGTTATGTACTTTAATAAGGATGGCTATTCTGTTTACTGCAAAGAACATACACAATATTGGGAATGGGTCAACAAACGAAACCAAGCCCGCTATCAAAGCACCATGAATCATGGCAAAAATTATGATGCGAAGAATATGATGCATACATTTAGGCTCTTACATATGGCGGAAGAAATTGCTCAGACGGGTACTTTTCAAGTACGGCGAACAAAAGACAGAGATTTTTTATGGAAAGTGAGAATGGGTGAATTTCAGTACGACGATTTAGTTAAAATGGCAGAGGAAAAGATAATAGCAATTAATGAAGCTTTTGAAAAGTGTACGCTACCAGAAGCGCCTAACTTGGAAAAGGCAAATGAAGTATTAGTGGAAATAAGAGAAGCCTTTTATAAATAAGAAATTTAAGGTTATTCGAAGTTATTTAAGGGTTATTGGAGGTTATTTTGGGTAATCATCATATGTACAAATCCTATTAAAATCAGGCGTTTAGCAATCCAATAAATTAGTCTTAAACACAAAATTTAGTAAAAATGTACATTCATTTCAGCACACCCAAAATAACTCCTAATAACTTTCAATAACATGAAATAATAACGCTCCATAAATTATTCAACATAATCCGCAACCTGCAAATTCAATTTAGCCCAATGAGCATCATCATGAAATTGGTAAGGCGAGGGATTATACGTACCAACGACCGTTACATTTGCTTTCGCTGGCACCTCCATGCCCAATAAATGATAAGTCGCATTCACCATTAATCGTCTAACTTCCTCATCTACCATATCCGTCGCTGAACCAATCGTCGTCGTAAAAGACATTCCTGCTTTCCCATTTGGGGTTTGATAATTTTTAGTCCATGCAATCGGAGGCATTGGGTCGTTAGGATTGTATTTTTCTTTGGTAACTGGATTAACCGTAGCTACTTCCGAATCCGTTTCTTTTAATCCATAAAAAGGGTCATCCTCCATATATGCTCCCGCCCGATTAATCGTTTGCCCTAAAATAATAGACTGGGTATTTTGCATTGGCATTCGGATACCATAAACATCTGTTGGACCCCAAATAGCGCCATTTTCGATTCCATTGGTAATAGGGTGATTTTCTGCACCTGATGCAATAATGCCTCTAGTGCTTTGGTTTTTATGATGCCCATGATGCGTATACCAAGTTTCTCCTAAAACTAATTTTCCAAAGCCTAAATTCCAATCTGATTTTTCTCCATTATAGCGCCAACTGTAATGTTGGTAAGCGTGAGTTGTATCTTTATAATTAAAAGCATGGGTCGCTGTTCGAATAGCAATTAAAGGTTTCCCCGCAGTGAGGTAATTATCAATATGCTGCATTTGTTCCGCAGGTAAAGCCCGAAAACGCGTAAATAAAATCATTAAATCCGCATCTGCTAATTTTTCTAAGCCCGGAATATTAAAACTATAATTGGGGTCAATCGTTCCTAATTTTTCTGGGTTTTGCGCAAATAAAACGGTACAATCAAACCCGTGACGATTCGATAGAATCTTGGCTAATTGAGGCATAGCTTCCTCTGAACGATACTCCTCATCTCCTGTCACTAAAACAATATTTTTCCCAGTTGGATTATTTTTTGCTTTATAAGTAACCCAGTGTATAGGTCTCTCTTTTTCCATTACTGTTTCAGATGAGGTATTAGCTGTTTCTTTTGGTGTATTATTTTGGCAACTAAAAAAAGAAAAGCATAAGAGAAGGTAAAAAAAGTGGAAGGTTTTCATCATTAAAAATTGATTAATCGAATTGTTTAACGATGCTAAAGGTAGGAAAAGAAATTGGAAAGTTAAGTGAAAATTACTGGTAACACAAACTTTAGTTTGTTCTGGATACAGGTCTTTTAGACCTGTTCTAATTTATAAAGTAAAAATTCTATGATTAGCTAACCTAAAGGTCAGCATCCCGAACATGCTAAAGCATGTGCTACCAATTACACAACTTAAATTATAAAATCGAATCATCTATAAAAGACAATTTATCTGGATAATCTGTTGTAAAATGAAGCCCTCTACTTTCTCTTCGAATAGAGGCAGATTTAGACACCAAATAAGCAATCGTGATTAAATTTCTCAATTCGAATAATTGGGTAGAAACATTTGTTGTCCCATATAAAGCCTCCGTCTCTTTGTACAATAAATGCAGTCTATCCAAAGCTCTTTTTAAACGAACATTTGAACGAACAATACCGACATAACTACTCATTAAATCTTTTAATTCTTTAGTACTTTGCGTAATCAAGACCATCTCTTTTGGTTCAGAAGTACCTTTAGCATTCCAATCAGGAATTCCTTCTTGATGCTTTATTTTATCTATCGTTTTTAAAACATCTAAGTGGATTCGATGCGCATAAACCATTGCCTCTAAAAGTGAATTAGAAGCTAAACGATTCGCCCCATGCAAACCTGTACAAGTACATTCTCCGCAAGCATATAAATGCTTAATAGAGCTATGTCCTACGTCATCTACTTTAATTCCGCCACACATATAATGACAAGCAGGTACAATCGGAATCATATCTTTCATTGGGTCAATCCCAATACTCATACATTTATCATAGATAGTCGGAAAGTGAGCATAGAATTTTTCTTTATCTAGGTGTCGGCAATCCAAACACATAAAATCTTCTCCACGTTCTTTCATTTCTTTATCGATGGCTCTAGCGACAATATCTCTTGGAGCTAAAGACAAGCGTTCATCATATTTCTGCATGAATTCTTCCCCATCTCTGTTTTTAAGAATTCCACCAAATCCTCGGACTGCTTCGGAAACCAAGAAGTCTGGATTTTCGCCAGCGGGATTGAATAATGCAGTTGGATGAAATTGCACAAATTCCATATTTTCGATTCGACCATTCGCTCGATACATCATAGCAACACCATCGCCCGTTGCAATAACTGGGTTCGTGGTATTTTTATAAATTTGACCAGCTCCTCCAGTAGCAACCACCGTCGTCTTAGCTAAAATCGTATCAATTTCATTAGTTGCCTTATTTAGGGCGTATGTACCATAACACTCAATATTAGGAGTCACTCTATTGACGATGTGTCCTAAATGGTGCTGAGTAATTAAATCTAAAGCAAAATAATGTTCTAAAATTTTTACATTTTTCAACTCCGCAACTGCATCAGACAAAGTCCGTTGCATTTCCCATCCCGTTAAATCTTTATAATGCAAAATTCTATATTCGGAGTGTCCTCCTTCCATTCCTAAGTCATACTTATCCTCCTTATTCTTATCAAATCTTGCGCCCCACTCGATAATTTCTCTGACTCTTTCTGGTCCTTCTTCGACCACAATTTTTACTGCTTTTTTATCACAAAGACCATCTCCTGCATCTAGCGTATCCTCAATATGTTTTTTATAATTATCAGTTTCCAAATTCCACACCGCCGCTACGCCGCCTTGTGCGTAACGGGTATTGCTTTCTCTCTCATTCGTTTTAGTTAAAACCGTAATGTCTAAATCTGGTCTTTCTCTCGCCATTTTAATAGCAAAAGTTAAACCTGCAATGCCTGAGCCTATGACTAAAATATCTGTTTTGAGCATTTTATTTTTTTATAGTTTATTTCTCGGAAAGCAAATATATGATTTAGGATATTACGCAAAAAGGCACAAAGTAGTTTTAAAAAGGTTTTCTTATAAAATGAAACATCCGAGCAAATGTTGATTTATTGGGACATCGAGTCCCAATAAATCAAAAAAGGGGATTTAAAGGGGGAGCTAAAAATGATTTTCAAAGAAAATCAATTTTAGCTCCCCCTTTAAAAACCCTTTTTACAAATTTTGCCGTTTGATACGGTCCCGATGAAAATCGGGATTGAGAACGCGTAGTTAAGCATTTTTATAAGAAAACCTTAGTAGTTTTCAGATAATCAGATAAATAATTGATACTACAAAAAATATTATTGCTATCTAATTTAGACTAATATCCGTGTTCCTTCACTTATCTGTGGTAAGGATTGCTACCACTGATAAGTGAAGGAACACGGATATTTACTACTTTTTTAGATGACCATCTATTAATTACTTTGTGCCTTTTGATTGATTAGCAGTCTGAAATCCTATTTTATCAAATCACCAGTCAAACGCATCAACTCTACTTCTGTATTTTTTAAATTAAAAATAGCATTTAATCTAGCTTGCGAAGCATTGACAAAAGCCAATTGAATGCTTCGATAATCAAAAGAAGTAATCAACCCGCCTTTAAATCTTTCTTCTCCGATGGTCAAATTCGCTTTAGCATTTTCAATTAGATTTTCTGTTAAATTGACTAGTCGTAATTGGTTATTATAATTCGCCAAAGCATTTTGTAATTGGTTAGATAAAGTCCTTTTTAAATCATTGATATTTAGCTGAGCAATCAATTCATCGACCTTGGCATTTTCAATATTTCG
>CALLVC010000414.1 GCA_938010785.1 uncultured Saprospiraceae bacterium | reverse complement strand
ACCAGGAGCTGTAGGAGGTACCTCCAAAGTTAAAACACCTTCTTCTAAAGTATAATTGTAAGGGCTACTTGCCGATATAGGTTCGAAAGTCGTTATGTCCAACATCGGTGACAATTCATCTACAATTTGAACGCCATTACTTGAATTTTTAAAATGAATAGCATACTCAATCACATTGTTTGGTTCAATAAAATGTTCTTCATCAAAACCAATTGGAGAAGCAAAAAGTCTACTTTCTTCGTCACTACTAGCTTGAAATTGGTAATCAATCGACACCCCTAAATCATTATTTTCTTCTGGAAATCTATTGGCAAAACCAGTGCTAAAGGTACCATTTTCATTACGACCACAAGCTTCTACAAAAGCACTAGGAAGATAAGTTCCAGGGTGCCCAACTTCTTGTTCCACTTGAATAAAGTAGGTTGCTCCAGTGGCAGGAATAGAAAATATTTCTTTATCTCCTTGTTCCAATTGTACATTTTGAGTTCTATAGATAATAGCGTCTTCAATGACCACAAACTGCCTTGGTTCTACCATATCAGCATTTCCAACATTTTCAAACTCAAAAACGATTTGATTGCCTTCGCATCTACCATCTACTTTGATACTTGCACCCGACCAATTGTCAACAATTTCACCACAAGAATTAGGGGGAAAAATAAGGGCTTCATTTCGGAAAGTTTCTTCTGGTAAAATATCACAAGAAACAGCAGCATTAAGCCGAATAAAGTCACTTGCACCTATAGGTAAATCTCCTAAATAAATTTTAAAATTATTATTTCCTAAATCAGTAGCAGGTGAATTAATATCAACAATTTCAAGTCGAGCATCCATGCTCAAATCAATATAGGCATCTTTGATGTCTTCCGTTCCTTTATTAGCATAGCTCAAAAAATAAAATCCGTCTTCACAAGGTGCTATTCTAAAACTTGCCAAATTGACCTCTAATAAGGAGCATTCTTGCAATATTTGAATTAAACCTTCAAAAAAAGGAGGGTTCTCAGTGATTTCGGCAGAATTGATAGTAAAAGAAGATTCACAAACACCGTAGTATGGTCCTGGCGGTACAATTTCAATTAAATTTTCTCCAGGAAAATTTTAAGACTATAACTACCATCCTCTGATATACCAGTAAATTTATAAGCGCCATCTTGAGCAGCTGCTATTTTCCATCCTCTCCAACTTGATAAAGTGTTTATCGATTCATTTTCCTCTAATTCACAGTTTTTATTCTCATCCAAATAGAGCTTTCCACTTATACTAGGTATTAAATTTTCACCCGTATTACAATTTATAAAATTGTCAAGTACATCACAATCAGTTCCACCATTAGGACATAATACCACCTCCAACATTGTGGGATGTTCCGAAAAATCAAAGGCGGGGTCTCCTTCTTTAATTCTTCTAAATTTAAAAACAATGAGTGGTGCTGCATCTGAATAGGTAACTCCTGAAGTTGTTGCGTCAAACCAAGCAAGGGACATCATACTTGAGGGTTGAAAATTAACATGCCCATCTGTAAAACCTTCCAAATTACTTGTGACAACAGAAATAGGTTCTACTACATTTGGGTCATAATCAATAGAGAATTGCATAGCAACCACCCCAATAAATTCTTCGGTTGTTAAATCCAGAAAAATTTCGTCAGGATTCGCTTCATCAGGTCGGACATTGAGACCTAAACAAAATTGCGCCATTAGATTTGAGGTCAACAACATCAGTAAAGAAAAAATAGACAAGACTTTTGATAAGAGTCGGGATTGGGTAAAAATTGTCATTGGATTAAATTTTAAATTGATTGTAGTTCAATCGGGTGATTCTAATTTTTTGATACAAAAGTTAAAGCTGTCTTGTGGTGTTAAGAGTATGTCTAAATATTAGATACTACAAAGTTGAGGCTATTTAAGGCTTTTCCAAAAATCATTTTTGTATATTTGTAGCACCATTTCAAATAGCTCATAACCATAATTAACTAACAATCAATTATTTACCATTCTTTTTGTCGCTCATGAACAACAATTTATTAGTTCAAACTTTAGAAAAATTTGATAAAAAGGCCTTAAATCAGCTTGCGGTTTATCTAGAATCCCCTTTTCAAAAGGTGCCTAAACCAGTATTTACTTGTTTTAGTTATCTTAAAGATTCGATAAAAAAGAAACAAACGCCTAATAAAATCGACCTACATGCCTATATTTTTGGCAAAACAAGTGCCTATCAAGACCACAAAATTCGATTACTGCTAAGTGATTTATTAAAAATAGTAGAAAACTATATTGGCGAACAAGCACAAAAAGAGCAACCAATCGACCAACAAATACAGTTGGCAAAATTTTATAGAAAGAACGGATTAGCCAAACATTTTCATAGAGTTCAAAAAAAAGCAATCACCCAATTAGACAACTTACCTTTTAGAAATCATACTTATTACGCCGCTAAAAATCATTTAGAATGGGAGCAATTTGAGTGGAATAGTTCTAAAAAAAGAGACCTTGGGGTTAATTTACAAGAACTAGGTGCCAATTTTGACATCGCCTATTTTTCAGCGAAACTACGACAAGCCTGTTTTCTAAAAGCCCAACAAGCCTTTTATGATGTGGAATATGATTTTGAATGGGTGGAACAAATTTTAGGCTATATCGAGCAAAAAGATTGGAAGGACATTCCTGCAATTTCTTTATACACTAACGCCTATTTACTTTCCGCACATCCCGAAGCAGAAAGTCTTTTCAGTAATTTAAAGCAGCAAATATTAGAATTCGGAAAATTATTCCCACCAGCGGAAATCCAAGATATTTATCTTTTGGCAATAAATTACTGTATTAAAAAAATCAACAATGGGGAAAGGCAATATGCCATGGAAAGTCTAAATTTATACAAAAAGGGCTTGGAAATAGGTTGCTTTTTGGAGAAAGGATTTTTATCAAAATTCACTTATGCGAATATCGTTGCAGCAGGATTAATGGCACAAGACTTTGAAATGACGGAACAATTTATAGCGGATTATAAAAACAAATTACAAAAAGACGCTCGAAATAGCACCTACGCTTTCAATATGGCGAGATTACTCTGTGCCAAAGACAAAAATTATCAGGAAGCACTTCAATTACTTCAAAAAGTCAGTGACAAAGATTTATTAAATAACTTAAATGCCAAAATTCTCCAACTAAGAATCTATTGGGAAATAAAAGAATATAGTTTGTTGGAATCTCATTTAGAAGCAATGGCTAACTTCATTAGAAGAAGAGCGATTATCGGCTATCATAAAGAAAACTTCCTTAATATTATCAAGTTTACCAAACGTCTACTGAGAGTTAATTTTTATGATAAAGAAGCTTTAGAAAAGTTAAAAATTGCTATCGAAAAGGAAGGAATTATAAGTGAAAAGAGGTGGTTACTGAAACAGTTGAATATATGATGAATAATTTTTTATAATTTTATACACCAAAAAATTATACTCTTAATCAAAAGCGTTAAAGTTTCATTTTTTTAATATTATTTTTTGGATATATAATGTTTTATAAATACGGGTGCAATCGGGCTTTGTCCCCAAGTCCCGCTAGGGACTAAACATAGGTAGGCAATAAATTATAGAATTGCACCATTAAATCGTGCCGTAGGTACGTAACATGGGTTTCAAAATCATGTTGCGTACCTACGGC
>CALLVC010000413.1 GCA_938010785.1 uncultured Saprospiraceae bacterium | reverse complement strand
AAATTTTTAGCTTGAATTTTTTCGATAGTTTTCGCCAAAAAATCAATGCATAGCACCCGCTACGGATTTATTTTTTGGTAAAAAATAGCGGAAAAAGGCTGCTAAAAATTACCCGATTAATTGAGCTGCATTACTTAAGTAACTTTTAGATTTTAAATAAAGCGTGTACGAAGTTTTGATAATGCTTATTTTTTGACGCTGAAGGACGCCTGCCTGCCGGTTAGGCGGGCGTCCTTCAGCGTCAAAAAGAAAACTTCGTACAACCCTAATTTTAAATTTAAAACCTGCCCGACTAGTCGTTAGGCTGGCGGGGTTTACATTTTTGATTAAATGGCACAAGGGCTTAGTTGCGATTGCAGCTAAGCCCTTGTAAAATAAAAAAAGGTGAGAGCAAGACCAGATCTACCCCCCGACGATTTGGTCTGCCTCACCTAAAGACTATTGCTAGCCTTTTCCTTTACGGTTATGAGAATTTTATCGGGGGACGATGCGAGAGGTATAATATTATAGTGAGCTTTGAGACCAGTTCTACCCCCCAAGAAACTGGTCTCGCTCACTTCTTAGGGCCACATCTGACCCTAATACTCTTTATAGTGAACTAGATAGTTAAATCTAATATCTAATTAGTTTTTAATCGGCTTAATTAAAATGAGAATCTTCTATGAGGGGGAGAAAATTAAAAGTGCTTCCAAAAGGAAATATTCTAAGTTATTTATAGTTCCTATTTGTATATGTCATCTACTGCAAAAACCTTTCCTAAAAATTACTTTTGTTGAAAATAATTTATAGTTTTTTTTCTTTAATATTTGAGGGAAGATAAAAAGTGGAGCTTCTTTAATTAAAAAAAGAGGATTGAACAAATCTAGTCACTGTTTTTTTAATTAATCGCAAGGAAATGAACTCTGCTTTTTTTTATCTAGTTATTAATTTCAGGTTTTCAATGTTGATGACGTTCCTTCTAAACGACTCCACAATAATACAATCTATCTTCATTTGTCTCCATCACATAATTGAATTAATGTGACAGGAAATACTGGCATTAATTTATAACAAATTATCATATTACAGTATTTTTGGCAGGAGAATTCTGACTAAAAAGTGACATAAAGCGTCAATCTGTCAGAATAGGGCATGTGGCATATCATTTGACTGTTTTTCAGATAGTCTTTCGACCTATTAATCAATTATATAAATCAACACATATGCAAAAAGGTACTATTTCAGTTTCTACTGAGAATATCTTTCCTATAATTAAGCAATTTTTATATTCGGACCAAGAGATATTCCTAAGAGAACTTGTTTCTAACGCTACAGATGCGACCTCTAAATTAAAAACCTACGCTTCTAAAGGGGAATTGAAGGGGGAAATTGGCGACACAACTATTGAAATCCTTATCGACGAAGAAGCAAAAACGCTGACTATTAGGGATAAAGGGATAGGCATGACAGAAGAGGAGGTGATGAAATATTTAAATCAAGTAGCCTTTTCCAGTGCGCAAGAATTTTTAGAAACCTATAAGAATGAGAGCAGTATTATTGGTCACTTTGGACTTGGTTTTTATTCTGCTTTTATGGTAGCAGAGAAAGTGGAAGTCGTCACAAAATCTTACAAAGAAAATAGTGAAGGTGTGACATGGACTTGTACGGGGAATACTGAATTTATTTTAGATAAAAACGATAAAAAAGAGAGAGGGACGGATATTATTCTTCACATTAGCGAAGATAGTACAGAATATTTAGAAAAAGCGCGTATCGGAGGTCTGCTAGAAAAGTATTGTAAGTTCCTTCCAGTAGAGATTAAATTCGGCACAAAGACAGAATATATCACAGAAGGAGAAGGAGACGATGCCGAACAAAAAGAAATCGAAGTAGAAAACATCATCAATAATCCAAATCCAGCTTGGAAGAAAAAGCCGAATGAGCTGAAAGATGAAGATTACAAGAAATTCTACAGTGAATTGTATCCAATGAGTAGCCCTCCGTTATTCTGGATTCACCTTAATATAGATTTTCCTTTTAATCTAACAGGTATTTTGTACTTCCCGAAAGTGAGTAATACTTTAGAAGTTCAGAAAAATAAAATCCAGTTGTACTCTAATCAGGTATATGTAACGGATGATGTGAAGGAAATAGTTCCTGAGTTTTTAACTTTATTACATGGGGTTATTGATTCGCCAGATATTCCATTGAATGTTTCTCGTAGTTATTTACAAAGTGATAAGAACGTAAAGAAAATTACCAGTCATATCACTAAGAAAGTAGCGGATAAGCTGAAAGAATTGTTCAAGAAGGAAAGAGAGGAGTTTGAAAAGAAGTGGGATGATATTGGGGTCTTTGTAAAATACGGAATCGTTTCTGATGAGAAGTTTGCCGAACGCGCGAAGAATTTTACTTTATTGAAGGATGTTGATGGTGGCTATTTCACTTTGGAGGCTTACAAAGAAGCAACGAAGGAATTGCAGACAGATAAGCACGACAAACAAATTTTATTGTACACCAATTCACCAAGTGAGCACGATAGTTTTATTCAAGCAGCAAAGGGTAGGGGATATAGTGTCTTAGAGATGAGCACTGTTTTGGATAATCACTTTATGCAAAAACTGGAATCTACTGGTGAAAACGTCACTTTTGTAAGAGTAGATTCTGATACCGTAGATAACTTAGTTCAAAAAGATGAAACGAATGAATCGGTATTAAGTGAAAAGGAAGAAGAGACGGTGAAGACTTTATTTACAGAATTAGTGACAGATGCAGGCGCTTCTGTTTCTACGAAGGCAATGTCTCCTGATGACCAACCTATCGTTATTACTCGCCCAGAATTTATGCGTAGAATGATGGAAATGCAGGCGATGCAAGGAATGGGCATGGGTAACTTCCCTGATTCTTATAATGTGGTCGTCAATACAAACAATCCGCTGGTAGCAGATAAGTTACTGAAGTTGGAAGGGGAGGAGAAAACAGATTTAGCGAAATACTTAATTGATTTAGCGAAGTTGAATCAAAATATGCTAAAAGGGGCAGATTTGACTAGCTTTATCAATAAGAGTTTAAACTTTGTGAAGAATTAAGATAAAAGTACAGAGGATTCTCTGTCGCTAAATATTTTTCAAAAAGTTATAAAAGCAAGGAACTAATGACAAGTTCCTTGCTTTTTGCATTTTACGGTGACCTTTTTAAGGAAAAACGTCTAAATTGCATACTATACTAACGAATAGGTTTAATTCGTTTTATAGTTGAAGGAAAGTAAAATTTCCAATTTTTTAATAAAATCCATTGTATGAAAACGTTATTAGGTTTTCTTTTAGTCACAACCAGTTTGTTTAATTTACCGAATCTAGATTCGATAACACAAGCATTGAGTAGTGGCAATGTTGAGGTGCTTTCTAAGTACTTTGATGAATCTGTAGAAATTGCAGTTGCGGATGAGGAAGATGTGTATGATAAGGCAGAAGCGAAAACCATCCTTGCCAGTTTCTTTACAGCCAATAAGCCTGCTAAATTTGACCAAGTGCATAAAGGCACTTCCAAAGGACAGGATTCTGTTTATTGTATTGGTAATTTAGAAACATCTACCAAATCGTACCGAGTGTATGTCTTTTTACGAGTAGAGGGTGGGAAGCAATTTATTCAAGAATTACGCTTTGATGAAGAATAGTTTAGTAGGCAGTTTGCAGTAAGCAGTATTACAGTTTGCAGTAGACAGCAACTTAAAACATAATGTAAAAAAAAAACGCCTGTATCGAATAGATACGGGCGTTTTTTTTATTTTCAGAAAAGCGAAGAAGCAGTAGTAATTTGTTTTACTGCCTAACTGCCAACTGCCTTACATCTTAGCCAATAAGTGCTTCATATCCACTTTCTTAGAAACAATATCAGCCACTTCATCAATAGAAACTCGAACTTGTTCTAAAGTATCTCTATCTCTAATTGTTACCGTATTATCTTCTAAAGTATCAAAGTCAATCGTTACACAATAAGGTGTTCCGATGGCATCTTGACGTCTGTATCGACGACCGATGGCATCTTTTTCATCGTATTGACACTTAAAGTGAATTTTTAGTTTATTAAAGACTTCTCTAGCTTTAGTAGTTAATTCCTCTTTGTTTTTTAATAATGGAAGAATCGCACATTTAATAGGGGCCAAAGCTGCTGGTAATTTTAATACCGTTCTAGTAGAATCATTTCCTTTTGCATCAGGTACTGTTTCGTCCTGTAAGGCATTACTCATCATCGCCAAAAACATTCTATCACAACCAATCGAAGTTTCTACTACATAAGGTACGTAGCTTTCGTTTTCTTGTGGGTCGAAATATTGTAACTTACGACCTGACAATTCTTGGTGACTGCTTAAATCGTGATTTGTTCTAGAGTGAATACCTTCTAATTCTTTAAAACCGAAAGGAAATTCAAATTCGATATCAACCGCTGCATCTGCATAGAATGCTAAATTGTCATGGTCGTGGAAACGGAATTTTTCTGGAGCAGTACCTAAAGAGGTGTGCCACTTTAGTCTAAATTCCTTCCAGTAAGCATACCATTCTTTTTGGGTGCCGGGCTTGATGAAAAATTGCATTTCCATTTGTTCAAATTCTCGCATACGGAAAATGAATTGTCTTGCTACAATTTCATTTCTAAATGCCTTCCCTATTTGTGCAATACCGAAAGGAAGCTTCTGTCGAGTTGTTTTTTGAACGTTCAAGAAGTTAACAAAAATACCTTGTGCAGTTTCTGGGCGTAAGTATAATTTACCTTCTTCACCTGCCACATTTCCTAATTGGGTGTAGAACATTAAGTTAAACATCCGTACATCTGTCCAATCATTTGACCCACTCACAGGGCAGTTGATTTTATATTCTTCCAACATGGCTTTCAAATCAGCCATATCTTCATTGGTCATAGCTGCTGCTAATCTCAATCGCACTGCCTCATGCTTTTTAAGGTTATCTAAGACGCGGCCATTGGTCGCCCGAAATTCTTCCTCATTAAAAGCATCACCGAAGCGTTTTTTAGCTTTAGTTATTTCCTTGTTGATTTTGCCTTCAATCTTTTCCATGTAACCTTCAATCAACTGGTCAGCTCTATATCTTTTTTTAGAAGCTTTATTGTCAACTAAAGGGTCACTAAAGGCATCAACGTGACCAGAGGCTTTCCATGTTTTAGGGTGCATAAAAATAGCGGCATCAATACCGACAATGTTTTCGTGCATTTGCACCATCGAATCCCACCAATATTTTTTGATATTATTTTTTAATTCAACCCCATAAGGACCATAATCATACACCGCACTCAATCCGTCATATACTTCACTGGATTGAAATATGAAACCGTATTCTTTACAATGCGAAACTAACTTTTTAAACTTGTCGTCTTGTGCCATAACTGTATTGAAGTTATTGTAGGTTATTGAGAAAGTTATTAGAAGTTATTATCGGTAGATACTGAAGCATAGCAACCAAAGCTAATTCTATTTAATTCCTAGAACCCTTATTACTTATTATAATTTTTGAAACTAGTAGAATCAATTGAAATTCCTAAAAACTTGGTCTGAAGGCTATTTGGGCGGTGCAAAAGTCTTAAATAATTAGGTAATAGTCAATGATAGTCAAAAGGTAAGCCAATAGTTGATGAAATATTGGGTAATTATTTGTGTTTTTTAAATAAAATTTTATTGTATTTATATCGTAAAGATTGACAATTAACTAAATAGATTAAAAAATTAAGTCAAGCGAAATTAATTATCCAACTTATCAGGATTTACCTTCACACTTCCTTGTGGGGCGATAATTTTCCAATATTTAAATTCTCTGTCTGCTTCAAAGCCGTAGCCCATTATTTGCTCATCTTTAGTGGTGATTCTAACGAAACGTTTAGTAGAAATCATATTGGTCCCTTGGTCCCAAATCAATTCATCTGTTTCTAATTTTTCTGCGTTGTGATTGAATAAAACCACACTATCTTGTATGGTAATAATTCGTTTATTTTCATCTTCGATAGCATATTTTCCAATCAGCCAACTTTGCACCTTTTGCTCATGATCTAAAAAGAAAACTTCTAAACCATTTGGAAATTCTCTTTTAGGCGTTCTTTTATCCAGATGACGATGTAGTAAAGGCGCTTCAATCATCATCTCCACTCTCCCCGAATCACTATAGAGCATTTTCACTGTTTCTCCGACTTCTATGGCTACTTCATCATCATCAATAAACTTGCTGACTTCTGCTAGGTCGTTTTCGCAGGAGAAAATAGTAAATAAAAATAAGCTTAGAAATAATCCACCCCCTAGCCCCCGCCAGAGAGGGAAAGTACCTTGCAAGAAAAAAAACTGTTTGATAAGCATTTAATTTATATCATTTTACAACTAAAAAGATGCGCTGAAAATATACCATTATATCTACTCCGTTGCCCCTCTCAATGCTAAACTTGGTATCAGAGTCCACTTTCCAAAAAGTACACGTCAAAGAATAAGCCCCAAAAGACACACGACCTAGAACACGTCTAAAAAGCACGACCTACAAAAATCCTGCTCTCCCACCCGCTATGCGGTTCACAAATTATAAAAGTCGCTCTGGGACTTTTATAATTTGTTCATCCTGTCAATTCCACGCGCCACTTTTGCGCATATTTGCTCGATATATAGCGGCATTTCGATTATGTTGTTTTAAATCCTTAGCGAAATTATGATAACCACTGCCATCGCCTTTTGCACAAAAAAACATGTAGTCATGGTTTTCTACATTTAGAACGGCATCAATACTGGCAATAGAAGCCATGCTAATTGGGCCAGGAGGTAAGCCCTGATTTTTATAGGTATTATAAGGAGATTTAATTTGTAGGTGCTTATTTAAGATACGACGCAGGCTAAAATCGCCTACGGCAAATTTGACCGTAGGGTCTGCTTCTAAGCGCCAGCCTTTCGTTTTTAAGCGATTATAATATACCCCCGCCATTCTTTTCTTTTCACCGTTCTGTAAGGTTTCTCTCTCTACAATAGAAGCCAAGATATAAACTTCTTCGGGAGTTAAGCCTAATTTTTCAGCTTTTGCGGTACGATTATTTTTGGACCAGAAGGCCGCATGTTCTTTTTTCATGCGTTCCATGAATTTGGCAGGGCTGGTGTTCCAGAAAAAATCATAAGTATTTGGAATGAATAAGGACATCAGCGTACTTGGCGTAAATCCTAAATCACTAATAAATTGTTCATCAGAAAATAGCGTGACTAAATCTGTAGAATCTGGTTCTATAAATTGGGCAACTTTGGCAGCTACATTTTTGACGGTCCATGCACTATTGAACACCAATTTGACCGTTTCTTGTTTGCCGCCTCTTAAATGGTGAATTAAATCATAAGTACTCCAACCCGGTTGGATTTTAAACTTACCAGACCGCATAGAAGTTTTTTCGTATTTCATGCGCTTTGCTAAAAAACGAAAAGAATCTTCATGGGCAATTAAGCCTCTATTATTTAACAGGCCAATGACTTCTTCAAATGAGGAATTAGTTGGAATTTCAATAGTGGTTTCACCTAGAGACCGAGGCACACTCTCTCCAAAAATTTCTTGATATTTTTGATAACCAAAAATGGTAGCAACTAAGACACCAACGAATGTAATAGTTAGAATAATTTTGGCTAACTGCCCTTTCTTCTGAGATTCATCTTTACTCATACTGCTAAGTACCTTTTAATTTTTACAAAACTCTATCAAAATTAAGGAAATATCCCTGTTCTAGCTACCTCTTTAGACAAACAGTCGAGACATTTTTATTAATTTAATCTTTTTTGTTATAAATTTAACAGAACATTTACTGAATTCTACCTTTCT
>CALLVC010000412.1 GCA_938010785.1 uncultured Saprospiraceae bacterium | reverse complement strand
TTCAAAGAAAAACCTGATTTAGCTACCGCTAAAAAATATGTGACCAGTGGAGATTACCTTTGGAATGCAGGGATTTTTGTTTGGAAAGCCGCCTACGTTTTGGAGCAATTTAAACAGCATACGCCTAAAATTTATGATATTCTAAAAGACGGTGAACCGTTTTATAATACCGTAGATGAACAAGATTTTATTGATAAGGCCTACCCTACTACGCCAAGCATTTCGGTGGATTATGCCATTATGGAAAAATCTGCAGATGTCTATACCATTCCATCAGAATTTGGTTGGTCAGATTTAGGAACTTGGAATTCATTGCATGTGGAATCGCCCAAAGATGAACATGGAAATGCTGTGAATGGAAAAGTGGTTTTGGATGAAGTTTCTAACTCTTTGATTCGTATGCCCGAAGGGAAATTATTAGTCGCTAAAGGTTTGGATGATTTTATTATTGTGGATGAAGGGGATGTTTTGATGATTTATCCGAAGGCTAAGGAACAGGAAATTAAGGCAGTAACAAAGGCTTTAGATAAGGAGTTTTCGTAATGTTAGAGCTACGGTTATTTTAATCTAAATATCGAATCACATACTCCAAAGTGTGGTGATGAAACTTCACCGAAAAGTCCGTCTCTTTTAAGGTAATCCCTGGATTGACGGACTTTTTTAAATCTTTAGTGATAAAATCTAAATGTGGATGTACTGCCATAAAATCAACAAATGGCTGGTCTATCACAAATTCTACGTGCTCAAACCCTTCCTTGTAAAAGCTCCCTTTCTTTGGCGCAGGTAATTCTACTACGTCAATTTTTCTATTTTTATAAATAATGGGTTCAGCCAATTTTATAGAAGCGATGGCTCTGCCACCGATTTGAGATTCGGTTAACAACTCCCCCAATTTACTCAATGCTTTTTTGAGTGCTAGATATCGTTCTTCTGTTGCTACTCGATAGCAAATATGGTCTAATTCATAGTTGGAAACGGCTATTTTTTTTTCTTTTAAATATTGAAAAATATGGTCTAGAAACGGAGCTGGATTACCAAGTAGGGATACTATCGTTTGGGTCATTTTTTATTTTTTCAAGAAGCGTACAAAGTTTTACAAATTGGATAGTATTCAACGCGGATTTTACTGATTCAACGGATTTTTGTAGGTCGTGTACACTAAATAATGTATAGTACACGACCTGTAAAATCTGCCCAATCCGCTTAATCCGCGTTGAATCAAGTCTAATTAGTTCATTATACAATCGGCGTTCCGCCAGATTCATTCAAAAATTTCTCTGTTTTAGCAGTTTCTACTTTATTGATGAAGCGGTCCGCTTCGTGTTTATCTCTGACTACTTTTGCTAATGTAAAACAGGATGTGATACTAAACAAATAGGCCATTGCTAAAAATCCCTTCGTTGCCAAATCAACCTGCATATAAACCAATCCAATCAACATTCCAACAAAAGACAATCCGAACCCGACCCAAGCCATTGTATAAAAAGACTTTGAATTGTGGTTCTCATAAATGTAATGATTCATAACTCAATTTTTTAAGAATAGTATTTTAAGATAAAACACCATTCGGTTAAAGAATGAGCTGCCAAGATTTGACTTTATTGCTCCAAAATGCAATTGAGAATCGACTAAATTGGAGGAACTTTGGACAAAATGGAGGTTTTTAGCGAATATTCGCTGGAGTATTGAAATATTTTACACATAGTCACAGTAGTTTTTCTTCACATAGTTCTCATAGTTTTAGTGATAGGAGTAAGCAGTGTTTTATTATTCTTAGTTATAGATTTGAATAGCGGCACTTATTTTAGTAGATTTAATTCCCATTTTCAAGAAAAAACTATACACGCATGAGAAAACTAACAAAAAAAGACCTTGACAACCTTACTTTTAAAATACTAGGTGCTGCTATTGAAGTTCATAAAATATTAGGCCCAGGCCTCATCGAAAGTGATTATGAAGAATCTTTATTAGTTGAGTTAAGATTATGTGGACTGAATGCAGTTTCCCAAAAAACAGTTGAGCGAGATTACAAAGGCCACATACTCACAGGAAAGCTTCGTTTTGATGTGTTAGTAGAAGATTTAGTTGTAGTCGAATTAAAAGCAGTAAAAAAAGTACTACCCATCCATGAAGCCATAACTATGTCTTATATGAAACACTTGAAAGCCCCAAAAGGTATTCTAATAAACTTTAATGTCAAAAATATTTTTTACGAAGGCCAAAAAACCTTTGTTAACGAATACTACGCTCAACTTCCAAATGAGTAGTTAGAAAAAACTATGTGGAACTATGTGAAAATACTACTGTGACTATATGTTAAGAAAATCACTAAATTTCAAGCTTTCGCAAAACTTCCTGTGCCTGTAATATATGCCGCTGCTCATGTGTCACCACAAATGCCAAAGCATCCCCAATCTTCATTTTCATTAACTTAAAAAACTCGACTGGTACTTTTCGTTGATTGATATTTTTTGTTTTAGCCGTAGCTATAAAAGCAAGTAATTCTTGCTGATAGGTCAAAAATTGAGTAAGAACGGTTTTATCTAATTGACTCCCTACTGGATTAAATTTAGCAATCGCTTTTTGTTTTTTTACATTCGTTGGCGACATCATATCTATGGACATTTTTCCAAACCATCCATTTTTATAGGCACGTTCCGTCGTATCCGCCTTGGCACTTTGCAAAGCATTTTGAATTGCTTGATTATAATAGGCGGCATAACGATTTAAATGTTCCAAACATTCTAAAATACTCCACTTATCCACATTTTCTTTTCGATTCAACTCATTGATAGACAAACTCTTAAACTCTTTATCCACAATCGAAACGATGTTTTCCACATCTTCCTGTAATTTGTTAAGAAGTGATTGATTAGTCATATATATTTTTTTACAAAAGTACACTAATAAATCCTGTCAAAGATTAATTTCAATCAAGATTTCGACTTAGGGAATAGGAAATAAGTTCATTAGCAAAAGGACCGCTACCCAACAATTTTTCATAAAAATCAAAACCCTTGCCCTTTAATTTTGCAACTTTAACCAGAAAGTTAGATATTCCCAACTCTATTCAAACTAACTCATCCCTACATTCATTCTATTCCCTTGAATCTTTTTCAAAGTTAAAGATTTCTTAAACCCCTTTACAAAAGTGGAATAGATTAGCAAACCAACTCTTTTATAGTAAAAAACGCTTGTTTGTCAGCAATTGACATAATCTTAATGGTAACTTTATCGTTTCCTTTTTAATAGAGAAAACCAACCTAACTAGTTGTAAATGAATAGTATAACTCATTGGCTAAAATATTTTTCAAGAACTTTATTTCTAGTAATTATATTTTCTAGCCTTTCTTCTTTAAAATTATCGGCGCAGTTTACCGTAGAATTGACGGTCATAGATGGTACGGCATCTACTACTTGCACTGATGCCTTTGCAACACCTGGCCAGCCTACGTGGGGAGTCGCCGTAGATAATCAAGACCCAATATTTTATTCTAATGACTGCCCTAATTTAATCTCCTTTCCTAATCAAGATATTGTCCACTTTTCGACTACCGTCGATTGTATAAGTGATTTGAGTGGTGGTCAATTATTTGTTTGTCTATGGGCTTTTGATAATGACCCTGGCTTTTTTGGTGACCCTTGTGCATTGAATCCAGACCAATCTAACAAAGGCTGTTTGGAGGTTATTTGTGCGGACTTCCCCATCCCACTTCCAGGAACTGAAGTAACCTATACTTTAGATGAGTTTAATGCTATTTTAGCTCCTAATGAGGTATTAGAATCAACTGGCTCGGTAACTTTTAAAATTGCCGTGAGTGAAGATATTGGGAACAATAACATAGCCACCAATGACCACATTTGTAATGCGATAGAATTACCTGTTGTTACTAGTGGAAATAATACAGAACAATATAATAATTATTGCACTACTGATTTTGGGGACCCCATAACTGGATTTAATATTACTAATTCTGTCTGGTTTAAATTTACGCCTAGCGAATCAAGACGTGTTTTTATTAATGTGGATGGTGGCACACCAGCATTAAGTAACGACCCTATAGACCCTGAAGTAGCCGTCTTTTATGCGCCGACGGATGAATGTGATGGTGCATTAGTAGAAGTAATCAGTCAAAACTCTCCCAATGCTGGGAATGCTGAATTCTTACAATTAGAATGTCTAAATCCTAAATTAACCTATTACATTCTGGTGGATGGTTCGAATGCAGACCCCACAGGATTCTTTTCTATCAATTTAGTGGAAAGAGGTTACCCCGACCCTATTGAAAAAGATACCTTTATTTGTCGGGGAACGGTGCTTGATGTAGGCGATAGAAGTTACGCCAATACAGGCGTATATTTAGATACCATCGTCAATGGAGAATGCGCTGAAATACTCGAAACCAGTCTAGTCGTTGTGGAACCTGTAACCTTAGAGTTAAGAGTAGGTAGTTTAGCGAGAGGCGAAGGCGAAGGTGGGGGCGCAGTTAATGCGAGTGCTCAATTTGGAACTGGCGACTACGATTTTCAATGGTCCAATGGACAAACCAATCAAGTCGCCAATAATTTAATCGGCGGAGAACAATATTGTGTTACCCTGACTGATAGAAATGCTGGGTGTAGTGCGGATACTTGTTTTATCATGGAATTTCCAATACCTATATCAGCTGAGGTCACCAATGATACCCTAGATTGTTCTAATAGTGATTTTGGTCAAATACCAATAATCATTACCGCTGGTAAACCACCTTATCAATATCGACTACAAGGTATCGACGACCCAAGCGTAATCGTCAATGGCGTGATTACTAAAAACGACTCTATCTTTTTAATCGAAAATATTCCAGTTGGTACTTTTAATATTTTTGTGAACAATGAAGAAGGGGTACAAAGATTTGAGGCGGAAGTAACTGCTTCTGAACCTATTAGCATTAACCTGATAGAACAAATCAATCTAGACTGTGCAGGTGGTGCAACTGGTAGTCTTCAAGTAGAAGCTAGTGGAGGTACTGGTGCGTTAGATGGTTCCTGGAGTTTCGACCCGGATATTTTTGACGCAATCACAGCACTAAACACAATCGTCCTTAATCCTTCTGACCCTGAACCCCCTGACCTAATAAATCTCCCCGCAGCAACATATGAACTAACAATAGAAGACGAAAACGGCTGCCGAGATTCAATGACTTATACCATCATGGAACCCGAAGCAGCAACCCTCAATTTTGTCAATGTCCAACCAGTCGATTGTTTTGGAGAAGCAAATGGGCAAGCCACCATCACTTCCAATGAACCTATCGCTAGTGTCCTGTGGAGTAATGGCGAAACTACAGAAACAGTCACCAACTTAACTGCTGAAATTCATAAAGTAACCCTTATCAATGATATGGGCTGTGAAAGTACCGATAGTATCTTTATTCCTCAGCCGAGTACAGCGCTGGTCGCCAATATTGAGGTCATGGAAACCATTGCCTGTGGAGGTGATAATAATGGTGTCTTAGCTGATGCATCTTTCGGGGGCAATGGGAATTATGAATATATTTGGAGCAACGGCGCTACGGCTGATTTCATCGATAACCTACCAGCAGGTATGTATGACCTTATCGTACGAGATGAAAAAGGCTGTGTGGATGATACAACCGTTACTTTACTAGCACCCATACCAATAGATGCCACGATTGTTAGTCAAGATGTGACCTGTCCTGGAGGAGCAAATAGTGGCACCATTATCTTTAATAATCCAACCGGAGGAACGGCGCCCTACCGGTTTTCAGTCAATAACCAAGGCTTCATCAATAATATGGAAATTACGAATCTTAGCGC
>CALLVC010000411.1 GCA_938010785.1 uncultured Saprospiraceae bacterium | reverse complement strand
TCTATACTTCCTAGTACCCAATGAAAATATCTCCTCAACTTTCTGACCTCTTTTAATTATTTATTCACCAATAACTTCTTAGTCATCGGCGCTTGCCCCTCAGCTTGTATTTGCACTAAATACAGTCCGTTTTCTATGTCTTGCAGATTGACTTTAAAAACAGTTCCTTCAGTTATATCAATTTTGCCTTCTTTCACCACAGACGCTAGTTGATTATAAATACGGAAATTTAATTGCTCGCCTTTTATTTTTGAAAGATTCAATATCACTTCATTCCTAGCGGGGTTAGGATAAACGGAGAATGCTATTGGTTCCATTGAATTGTTTGCTAAACGGGAATTGGTAGTTGGAATAGTGGTTGGGCTGTTTGTCGTGGTTAGATTACTACCTAAGGTCACCGCTTCTACTCGTTCACAAATGGGACTCCAGTTTTCATCAAAGAAATCAATATTTACTTGATAATTTCCTGCAATTAAATCAGTAGTCGTAACACTATTGCCACAATTGCCTACACATTCATAAACTAAATCAAAATTTTCACTAAATACTTTGACGATAGTATTTGGCGCATCCAGATTACTTACGTTAATTTGCCCGTTTTGAACAGTGA
The DNA here is from genome assembly GCA_938010785.1 of uncultured Saprospiraceae bacterium. Classification (GTDB taxonomy): domain Bacteria; phylum Bacteroidota; class Bacteroidia; order Chitinophagales; family Saprospiraceae; genus JAFMDF01. Next base: position 8,449 of record CALLVC010000411.1, on the reverse strand, counting down.
CGTTGGCAATTTCACAGGCTTGATTATTGCTATTTTGGGTATCTCCACTATTGCCATTATCTGACCCAGCTTGACTATTTTCTGTAATGTCAATTGTGGTTCTTTGTTGACATACTAAACTCCACTCGCTGTTATATAATTGGACCTCAATTAGATAAGTACCTAATTCACTAATAGACACATTGACATCTGAAGTACAATCAGTAAAACAGTTGAAAACTTGATTATAATTCTCATCAAAAATATTTACGATTTTGTTGGTTGTACTAAAATTCGATAGACTAATGCTGGATTGCGTACTATTAATTTGGACATTATCACATGGATTTTCGCTTTGATTTCCTCCATTATTTCCATTATCATTTCCTCCACTATTTGTGGTAGATATGCTAACTGGTTCTTGAACTTCACAAATAAAAACCCATTCAGCAGTATATAATTGCACATCTACAAAGTAATTACCTGCTGGCGGAGAGAAGCTGGCGGGTGTTCCACAATCATCTGCACATTCGCTAACGATATCATAACTTTCATTAAATAATTTGACAATCTTATTTGGTGAATTAATATTATTCACATTGATGGTACCATTGTCAATACTTACAGCTATCTCCGAACAAGTTGCTGAATTGTTTCCGCCCTGATTTCCTCCATTATCAACTGGTGTATCCGTTAATTCTACTGTTTCTCTAGTTTCACAAATAAAGGTCCAATCACTTGTGTATAATTGTACATCGGCATAATAAGTACCAAGGGTTTCGTAGGAAAAATTAACTGTTGTTCCACAATCTTCCATACACTCTAGAACAATATTAAAATTCTCATCAAAAACTTTGACAATTTTATTAGGTGCATTTAGATTGGAAAAATTAAAGGTTTGCGGTCCCGTAGTGATGATAATGTTTCCACAAATAGAGGAATCTAAATTATCATCATCATTGTTACCACTATTATCATTTCCGCCTTCATTACTACTTCCATCATTGTTACCACCATCGTTATTGCCACTTACTTCAACTCTGATTACTTGTTCACCTACAAAAGTATTTCCACAATCATCGGTAGCTGTCCAAGTCCGAATTAGCACATAATCATTGCTATTAGCATCGTCCATTCTACTTTCAGCGAAGGTAAGATTGACATCTGTATCACAATTATCGGTAGCTGTTATATTAGCTATTGCAGGTATAGCGTCCACATTGACGGTCATATCTGGAGGTAAATTGTCAATAGTTGGAGGAATTTGCTCACAATCTGTTGCTGTACAAGGGTCTTCATTGCCACCATCATTGCCACCATCATTGCCACCGTTGTTCCCATTGTCATCACTACCGTTATTTCCACCACCATTTCCAATAACTATTTCTTGTTCATCACTGCATATTAATCTCCAGTTAGCGGTATAGAATTGTATACTAACGAGATATGTATCTTCTGCTAAAGGACGAGTAGTTTGTACTTCTCCGCAGTTTCTAAAACAATTATAGACAACTCGATTATCTGAGGCAAAGACTTTTACTATTTCATTAGGCGCTAATAGATTACTAATAGTAATTAGGTCTCCCTCTGCATTCACTTCGGCGGAGGTGCAAGCTAATGATAAAATGGGGTCAAGAACCATGACTCGTTGAGATGCAGTATTCATATTTCCACAATCATCAGTAGTCGTCCATGTTCGAATTAGCTGATAACCATTGTCATTATCATTTTCTATTCTTTCTTCTGAAAATTCAGCAGTTAAGTTACTAGAGCAATTATCTATAATTGTTGGTTGGCCTACAGGAAGGTTATCGTTGGCCCCAATCGAGGTGTCTCTTGGCACATTTTCAAAGGTGGGTGGTGCATTATCTACTACTTTTAAGAAGGAAGTTTTTACTGTAGTATTGCCACATTGGTCAGTTAATGTATAGTTAACTGCAAAACCAGTATCGTCATTGCAATCAAAATTGAGTGTGCCAATATTAAAATTGCTTGGGTTAAAATCACTAGATATGATTACTTCTCCACAATTATCAAACAAGCAGGTTTCTAATAATGCTAGATTTTCTGCATGCCATCCTTCCACTCTTGAAGCAGCCGTTTCGTCACCCTCACAACTAACTCCAAAATCGATTGGATTACAAAATGATTCTGGTGGAGTAGTGTCTCTTAAGGTAAAACTCACTGTTTCAAATTTAGAATTGCCACAATTATCTTTGATTAAGTAATTGACCTCAAAACTACCTGTAATTCCGCAAGTTCCAGCTATTCGACCATAATCAAAATCGCTAATGATTTCTACTGGACCACAATCCGTTTGGGTACAATTTCTCAGTTGATTGGTATTGCTTAAATCCCAAGACTCCGCGGCAAAACGACTTCCATCTAAACCGTTGCACTCATGTACAATGTCTCCAATTTCACAAAATACTAAGAGTGGGTCTTTACCTACTCTAATCGTTTGTAAACAGGTACTTTCATTTCCACAAGCATCAGTTACTGACCAGGTTCTCAAAACAAGCTCGGGTAAATTATCGCAAAATCCGTCTCCTTCATTTTGGTCGGTATAACTAATTGTTAAATCTTCTCCTTCTGAGCAATCGATAACCTCGGGGAATGCTAAATCTGGATTTTCCGCTGGATTTAAACTGGCATCACATTCTATGATGACATCTGCCACACAGTTGATTTCTGGTGGAGTTGTATCTTCTATCGTTATTCTTTGTAAAAGTGTTTGGAAGCCTCCACAATTATCGCTGACGGTCCAAAACCTAAGTAAGACTCCTGTTCCGCCGCAGTCTGTTAATTGGTCAATATTGTCAGAAAAGGATATATCGGTTAGTCCACTAGAACAGCTAGTACTGACATCTGGATACCCGACAATTGGATTATCAGGACTAGGTGTTATATCCGCACCGCATTCAACGGTTACATTCTCTGGATAATCAATACTAATTTGTCCATGTAGAAAAGTGCTTAGCAATAAGCAAAGGAAGAGTGTAGTTTGTCTGATTGTTCTTGATTGCATTTTTTTGTTTTTATCTTATCTGAGGTATCTTCTTGCGAAGGGTGGGGGTGATGTACACCAAATGCCACTGCACAAAAGCACAAGAGATTCCTTGAAATATAAATGGGGGGAGGACGAATAGTGTTTTAGTGGTTAACTAACTCAGATTGGGGGAATTTGAGTTGATATAAATCATTAATAATGATATATAACTAGGACTAATTTTTATGTATTGTCTGTAAGGTGGTGAAAACAGTTTCGGTAAGTGGGGGATTGAAGGTATAAAAATACGGAATTCTGAAAAGGAATCAAAATATAGGTAAGAATTAGTATATATTCGAGGAGTATATAATGGAATTTGGACGAATAATTTTATTTCAAGATTAGTTGCTGACCACTTAATGTTTAGATTTTGAATTTTACCCGTCAAATTCTTCCTTCGTCCGCAAAACTGTAATAGCTTTTTTCTCCAATGATTAGATGGTCTAATATTTTGATACTTAAGATGTTACCTGCTTCGACTAGTTTTTTTGTCAGATTTATATCTTGGATGGATGGTTGGATATTGCCAGATGGATGATTGTGTGCTAAAATTAAATAAACGGCTTGTCCTTCAATGGCTTTCCTAAAAATAACTTTAGCATCGACTACTGTTCCCGTGGTGCCACCTAAGCTAACTTGTTTTCTGTCAATCACTTTGTTGGCTTGATTGAGTAGTAAAATCCAAAATTCTTCGTGAGGTAAATCCATTAGCAATGGTGCAATAGCATTATAAGAATCTCGACTACAGGTGATTTTTGGACGGTCTTTGATGTTGGTGAGTTGTCTACGGCGCCCTAATTCTAAGGCGGCGGCAATGGTAATAGCTTTGGCTTCCCCAATACCTTTAAATTTCATAAAATCACTAATGGAACGTCTACCTAACTCGTTTAAATCGTTACTAGTCGAACGCAGAATATCTTGAGCAAGTCCTACCGCAGTTTGGTTTCTAGAACCCGAACCTAGTAAAATGCCCAATAATTCTGCGTCCGTTAGATTGTGTTTACCTTTTTGTAATAATTTTTCTCTAGGGCGGTCTTCTTCTGCCCAAGCTGTAATAGCTAAATTTTTTACAAGGTAGTTTTCCATAACGATAGTGTATAGTATGAGTGGTAAAAAGTAAATGCTGAGTATGCTAGAGACTAATATTACTCAGCATTTTAAAACTATATTCTTTGGGGCCAACTTCTCCATTTGGTATTGTGGAATGAGAAAATGGACAGGCAAAATACCTGTCCACATTTTTCTATTTTTAATTCAAACGTGGGGTAAAAGAATAAAAATTTTTATTCTTGTATTAAAAAGATTTGGTAATGTATGTATAAAAATAAGAAATGTTGATTTTCAAATTTAAATGGACATATGTGCTACTTTGGTAGACATCGCTTTTTTGTCTTTTGAAAACTGTTCCGCTTGAAGCACTTCCCTTAGCCTTTTTTGTAAATCTCCTTACATTTTGCTAGTGCTTCAAGCGTATTGCCAGTATCATTTTGTCCTTTCAAGTTTACTGTTTAACGACTAACTTATTTATTCGTCGTTTAAACATTTTTGGATAATATTTTTCTTTGTTATCGTTTAGAAAATTATTATCCTTTTTCTGTAAAATTGTTAGCGAAAATTTTCATGGTGTCCAATCATAAAAACTTACACTTATATAGATGCAGCAACTTAGAAGATTCCACACTTTTTGCTAATTTTTATCAAATAAAAAATAAATTAAATTTTGTAAATGCGTAAGATGTTGGTTTTCAAAATTTTATGATTTGTAAATTAAATAGACAATAATTCCCAATTTGGAAAACCGCCAATCCCGAATGGGATTGAATGTCAATAACCCCGCATGAAATGCGGGGAAAGGGTGATAAGTTTCCCAAATCTTACAACTCTGGAGGAGTTGAACATGAAAATTCACGTTCAACTCCTCCAGAGTTGTAAGGCTTGTGTTTTGATACTTGCACACACCGCATTTCATAACCATACGGTAGCGTCTGCTCGGCGTTATTCATGTTTAATCACTTCGTGATTTTCTAAAGTGGGAATTGCTGTTAAATAACACAGATTTTTAATATGGTTTTAAAAGTATCGTCGAATTCATTCGACCTGTATATTGATTTTGAGTCTATTCACTAGACTTTATTCGAAAAATTTTCTTAAGGCTGACCGTGAATCGTATGCCGTGAACCGTGAACCGAATAAAGTCTACTTTGTAAATAAAATTGGAAAGCTAAAACACAAAAGCCTGATGATTAAGTAAATCACCAGGCTTTTGAAAGAGAAGTTTAAGGGTAAACTATTCTTCTAATTGAAAACTATAAGATATGCGTTCTACTATTTGATAACCCGTTTCTGGGTCTTCGTTTGCTAAAATAATGTCTATATCCATTTTCTCACTCTTTTCCATTGTGGAACTATCAAAAACGACTTTTATAGTGCCTTTATCACCAGGTTGAACGGGTGTTTTAGGATATTCCATCGTTGTGCAATCACAAGCACTTACAAATTCAATAACTAATGCTTCATCTCCTGCATTGGTGAATTCATAAGCATGTTCTCTAGTTTCTCCTTTTTTTACTGGGCCGAAGTCAATTTCTGAATAATTGAAAACCATCTTTGGGCCTTTACTTGGTAAGGTGTCTGAAACAGGATTAGCATTTCTTCTTTTCGATTTTTTCTTCTTTGTATTTTTCTTAGGATTGGTAATTACCTTTGGCTTGGGCGCAGCTTTTTTCAAGCGCTTCTCCAACTTTTTAATTTTAATGTTCGTTGGACCTGCAATGATTTTGAACTCTGTTCTTCTATTCGCTTGGTGGGCAACTTCTCTTTTTGCTTTTGGCGATAATTTGCTCACTAAATTAAAATCTAAAACCCAACCATCTTGTAGCTCAGGATATTCTTCGATTATTTTTGCATCTACAGTTGCAGGTGATTTTTCACCATATCCAACCGCTTTAATTCTTACATCTTCGATACCTTTTTCTACTAACCATTTTTTTGCAGAATTGGCTCTTCTTTGAGATAGCGCCTCATTATAGTCATTATTTCCTCTGTAATCCGTGTGAGAAGATAACTCAATAACCATATCAGGATAACGCTGCATTAAATCTAATAATACACTCAAATCCTTTTCTGCATCTATCAAAATCTTATCGTCATCAAAGTCATAGAAAATATTAGATAGACGAATTGGTTGATTGATTTCTACCTCTATATCCTCATATTCCGGCTCTGGTGGTGCTGTTGGTTCAGGGTCTGGTTGTTTAACTGGTTCCGCTTTGGCTAATACAAATTTTTCTGAAAAGGTTTTATTTTCTTTTAAGTCTAGTGTTGTCACCATGACGGTATCTCTGGTATAACCTTTCTTGCTAGCCACTAACATATAAGTCTTGTCCAAACCTAAAGGAAAATCAAAGCTATTCGCTTTTTTATTGGTTTGTTCTTTTGGATTGGTGGCCTCGCTGCCATCCATTTCTAATAAGGCAATGGATGCACCTTTTAAGGCTTTTTTACCATCAAAAACTTGTGCCAATACATTAGCAGTAATTGGCGGAATTTCAATGGAGAAAACATCAAAACAAGAAGTTTTACTCGCAAATCCTCTTCCTGACCGATTAGAGGTCAAAAATCCATTGGCGCCTTCATTGTCTAAGAAAAATGATTTTTCGTCTAATGGCGTGTTATAGCCAATACCCATATTTTCAGGTTCGCTCCATTTGGTACCATCCCAAACAGTGCTGTAAATATCATATCCTCCATAGCCTACCGAACCATTTGAACTAAAATATAAAGTACCATTTCTGTAAAATGGGGTTACTTCATCTCCTGGTGTGTTGATAGAAGCTAAACTAACTGGCGAACCATATACGCCTTCTCCTTTCTTAGTTGCATAGTAAATATCCTTACCTCCTTCTCCGCCATCCATGTCCGAAGAGAAGAATAATACTTCTTTACCGAATAAATCTCCAACGCAAGGGTGGTAAGCTCTAAAATCTAAATCATCAAATCCGATAGTCACTTCATTAGGACCAGCCCACTCTCCACCTTTCTTCTTGCTATAATAGATATTACTAATCTCTGTTTTATTTCCTCTTAAAAGACTTCTTGTGAAATATAAAGTTTCTCCGTCTGGGGAAATATGAGGGTGAGTTGTTTGAAAATCTTCTCGATTGATTTTTGTATCCAATGGTTCTCCTTTGCCCCAACTGTCCTTATTTTTAGTGGACTTATAAATTTGAGCATAAGCCATTGGCGTTTCTCCATCGGTAGAAATAATTTCTTTTACATCTCCAAAACCAGAGTAATACAATTCTCCCTTATACAAAAAAGGACCATATTCTGCTTCTCTGGTATTTATTTTCTTAACATTTACAATTTTTAATCCATGAACTTCTTCTCCATCATCCAAGCTTACGCCTTGTTGCATAGCTAATTGTGCCCCTTCAATTTCTTTCTGTGCTAAAGCTCTTTTGATTTCATCTGTACCTTCTGTTAAATATAATTCAAATTGGGCAATCCCTTCTTCGTATTTTTCATTGGCCTTTAAAGCTTGACCATATTCGAAGCGGTCTTCTTTTTGTTCAGGTGTTAAAGGTTTTTTAGGTTTTTTTACTTTGACATTTACCTTTCCTTTTTCAGCAGCTTTCTCTATTCTTTCTGCTTCCTTTTCCTTCTTTGCTTTAGCTTTTGCCCGCTTCTTACTCTTTTTGCTTTTCTTTTTCTTCTTCCCTACTTTCTTTTTAACGGCAGTTTTTCCTTTGCCCACCGCTTCTTTCGCTTTTTTAAGACCATACTGAAAGGTGTTGAGCTCGTCCTCTTCGTTTTTTTGCTTCTTTTTTCGGTCCAAATCTTCATCTTCACTACCATCTCCTAAGTATCTTCTATAATAGCGTTCCGCTTTTTTATAATCTCTCAACTTCATACTTAGTCTAGCCATTTCTGGATAAACATCCGTATCGCCAGTTTCTTCAAAATATAAGTCATAATATTCTAAGGCTCTAAAATAATCCTGTAATTCTGTTTGCTTTTGAGCAGTTTCAAGATTGACTTTAGAGGTCGCTCTACCTATCGGTTGAGCTAAACCTGTCGTATAAAAGAAGGTCGTAAGTAGTAGTAAAGTAATTAAACGACTCATATGTTTTAAATTAAAAATGTAAATTTCAAAATGTAAAATGTAAAATGTAAAATCTGAAATTTGACAATGATGCTACTTTTACATTTAATTATGATTGACGGGCCGAAATCCCTCGGCACTAATATTTAAACGCTATTTGACTATAAAGTAGTCTATAAGGGACGAAGAAAATAATAACCTACCAGCCTGACGGATTCTTTTTACTTTTAGCTGCGTTAAAATTTTTCAACGTAACAACGGCTATGCTGAAAAATTTTGCCTTGCTAAAAGAAAAAATAACCTCGTCATTTCTGGTA
>CALLVC010000410.1 GCA_938010785.1 uncultured Saprospiraceae bacterium | reverse complement strand
GGACATTCCCGAAATAAATTCGGGACAGGCAGAGTCCCAGCAAATCAAAAAAGGGTTTTAAAGGGTGAGCTAAAAATGGATTTTCTATGAAAATCCATTTTTAGCTCACCCTTTAATCCCCTTTTACAAATTTTGCTCCCGATAGCTATCGGGAATACGGCTAAATTTGTTAGGAACGTCTTGTTAAGCATTTTTATAAGAAAACCCTTTGCTAACAGGTAATTTTGAATTTATAAAATGAAAAATTTATTAAATAAATGGTTAGGTGGCGAGGCTACTTGGGACGAAGAAAAACAACTTCGCCAAGCAACTGCCAAAGATGACTTCCTAAAGGAAGCCATCGAAGGGTATGATGCTTTTCCAAATAGTAATCATGCTGCCGCTGTAGACCGACTCAAAGGTCGGTTACCAAAAGGAAAGCAGCAAAACAACCTAGTATTTTCCTTACCAAAAGTAGCTGCAGCAGCGGCTATTATTGGTTTAGTTGGGACACTATTTTGGGTACAACGACAAGTCGAAGAACCTGCTATTTTAAGCCAAAATAGTCCACAAATCACTGCTCCTACGCCTATTGAAAAAACAGAAACCACTCCTAAGTTAAGTCTTGAAACACCTGCGGAAGAACTTATTGCTGCTAATGAGCCAGCCCCTATTCCTACGCCTGCTGAAAAAGAAATTATTAGAGAAAAAAACCCACCACCTGTTCAAAGGAAAAAAACGACGCCAAAGCCAGTAATTATTGCTGAACCTGAGCCTGAACCCGAACTACTGGCTGAACATAACACAACGGTTGATGCTACTGCGGATAATATTGTAGTAGTAGCGGAAGAACCAATTGAAGAAACAGCCGGTATCATTGCAATGGAAATGTCTGACCCTGAACCTACTCGGGAGAAAGTGGTGGTTGAACCTGTGTCAGAAGTAGCAATGGCTCGTAAAGTTGAGGCGCGTAATGACCGAATTGCTGCTAGTTCAAGAGCCCCTAGTGCGGATATGGCAAAAGCAAAGCGTTCTTCATCTGCTATCACACCTCCTGTAAAAAAAATAAATTACTACGTGGGGCAAGTTCAAAATGAAGATGGGCAGCCTTTACATGAGGTGAAAATTATAGGCTTAGACACTAAATTTAATACCATTACTGAAATGGATGGTGATTTTGTCCTAGAAACAGACATTCCCCTTAGTAACATAACCGTCTCTAAAGATGGTTTTCACACTCGAAAAATTGCCCTTAATCAATATAGTGATTTCTTGAATGTTTCTTTAGTTAAGAAAACAACTAAAGTACCTGGCTCAAAAGAAATGTTCACCCTAGCTCCCAAACCAGTAAATGGTTTTGTTGACTTTTTTGATTACTTATCCCAAAATAGAGTTTACCCAAAAGGAGCAAAAGAAAGCGACATTGAACGAGAAGTAGAAATCCGATTTTATATTGACGAAAATGGTACGCCCACCAATCTAAAGGTCAGTAATCCCGATGTTTATGGTTTTGATAAAGAAGCAATACGCCTTTTAGAAAATGGACCTAAATGGCAGCCAGCGAATAGCCACGCTCGGTATTATGTGCCTTTTGAAAAGGAATAGTAACCAAACCTTCCCCAACAAAAAAAGCCCATGCTAAACGCACGGGCTTCAAAGTATAATTCTCAAAAAAACAATTATAAATTATTCTAAGTGCATCATTTTCTGCACTTTAGCTCCAAAGGCTGTTTCTAAACGATAGTAGAATACGCCTTTTGGCAACGCTCCCAAATCTACCGTCACTGCATTATAGCCTGCTTCATACCCTCCGTTGATTACCTGTATTTCTTTTCCTTGTACATCTAGAATGGTCAATCGTGCCGTTGATGCTGCTGGCAAAGTAAATCCTATGGTCGTACTATTTTTAAAAGGGTTTGGATTATTTTGGAATAAATCGAATCCTCCACTTGCTGGTGGCACAAAATTCAACTGAACACCTACTGCTTCTTGGTCTGCCGTTATGCCTTCTATAGGCGTGACACTTGAGTTTAGGGCTAACATCTCTCCTAAAACGCCCGACTTATTAGCCTTGAAACGCAAAGTAAACCAAGTTTTATCTGTGGCAATTGGATTTGCCGTTGACCAAGAACTCATCAACAATCCTCTATTTTGCAAGGTTAATCCAAAATGCTCCGCTAAAGCCACTCCTTCTTTAACTTCTATTAATTCCAAACCTTCAAAAGCTAAGGTAAATTGATAGCCTGCTACCTCGGCGGTATTTAACAATTGGAAAGGCACCTCATAAATCTCCTCCTTCTCTATTGGTAAATTAGCTGTTTGGAAAGTGATAGCCGCCCCATTTCTAGATTCCGTTTCTTGTAAATTATTTGGACTAACGGTGCCATTTGCATCCCCTACTTTCACTGCAATGAAATCCATGTTGCTAACATTGCCCATATTTTGTGCTATCAAAACCGTTTCCATGAAAGGTGCTGCCGCTGCTGAAATGATGTCCGTAAATTCATAATGCGCATCAATAAATCTCCAACTTGTATTATTTTGGAATTCATCTTCTCTTGCCAATACGACCTTTCTAATTAAAACAATATCAAAAGCGGTAACCAAACCAGATTTATTTACATCCGCTGCAATCGTTTGGAATGGAGATTCAAATAATTCTAATCCTAAGATGTGACGGCTGATTACAACATTATCAAAAGCAGTCACTCCTTTTGCCAAATCTTCATCATTTCTAGGTATTATTCTATATTCTTTATTAGCCTCTAAAGTAAATTCATAGCGACCATTCGCATCGGTTAGTACTGGGTCTGGCACTACTCCACCTACAGTTCCGACGTTCTCTACAAATACCTCAAAACCTTCTACTGGCTCGCCTTTAAAAGTAGTGATTCGTCCAGAGACTATTCGTTCGCCACAGGTTAGGAAAGAATCATCGACCTTTACGACCGCTGGACATAATTGAACATTCATCGAATCAGAAGCCACATAGACATTGATATTCTTTGTTCCCCTATCGTTACAATCATAAACTATACTATCAGGTAATCCTGAGAAATCCATCACGTTTAATGGCTCAGGTATGCCCAACTCTGGATACCAAAATTTTAAATCTAATGCTGACCGAACTTGACAAGTGTCAAATTGGTCTAAATTATTAGCTAAAACGACTATCTCTCCTGTTATTCTATCAATATTTGCTCCTGCTGTATCAACCAGACATAAGGATTGACAGAAAGCATTGTCTGCTCCTCTTCCGATGGCTGGTGGTGCTTCAAAAGTAATTACTAAAGTATCGGATAGGGTTTGACAACCTGCTAAACCAAAATCTGCGGTATAGATAATCGTATCTAGTCTAGTTTCTCCTTCTCCTATATCATTGGGCGCATACAAGGTTTGATTAACTGTTGAATTGGTAAATACGCCATTTGCTCCATTCCACTGCCCTATTTCTACTATTTCAGCCGTTATGGCGGTCAATATTAAATCTGGCGTCCCCATATGCATTTGGTCCGCACCAATATCGACGGTTGGCGTTGGCTTGACTGTAACTAGCATCGTATCAATAGGAATGGCACAATTTAAGGATGCTGAAGAGTTCAAAATCAAAACATCTACTCTATCAGTTGTTCCTGTATTTAATGACGGTGTGTAGACTGCGGTTAAACTTTTAGCATCATCAAAAGTTCCTGCATTATTGATGACTAACCATTCCGCAGAATCAATACCAATGCCTAAGGTCCCCCCCAATTGTAAAGTAGACCCCGTACAAATTACCGTATCTTTTCCTGCATCAACTATTAATTGTCCAACTACAGTTACTCGCATCGTTTTTTGTGCATTTGTACAAGTATTATTGGCAAAACTTAGATTGGCAGTTAATAAATCTACGCCATTGCCCCCATTCACTGGTGCATGTGTATAGGTAGTTTGCTGCTGCGTACTATCTGCAAAAGTTCCACTATTACTAGCCCAAAAGAAGGTACCCACTCCATTTACCGTAGCAGATAAGTTAAGTGTCTCTCCTTCACAAATCGTCGTATCTCTTAAATCCTCCAAGGTGGCACTTGAAGCAACTGTCACTACCAAAGTATCTATCCCAACATTGCAAATATTATTGGTATCCACTACTGTTAAAATAATGGTATCCAACCTTGTTATGGTTGTTAATCCATTGTTTGGGGTATAGACTGGATTCGCTATATCCCTAGCATCAAATGTGCCCGTATTGCCTACTATTTGCCATTGATAATCATAGCCCTCAGTATTGCTCAGCCCTGCATCAAGTGCTAAGGAATTCGCTTCACAAATAGTGGTATCTGAAAGATTTAAGGCAATTGTTCCTGCTTCTTTTATCGTTACGACAATTTGGGTCAAATCTGCTGGGCATGCTCCATTAATTAATCTAGTTCCATAAATAATGGTATCTTTTAACTCCCCTCCAATTAAGGTCGGAGGAGTACTTGGATAATTAATTAAAGAAGTGGAATACGTACTACTGAAGGTATCAATAAGCCCAAATGTCTCTGTCAATAAGTTTACTTGTTCCCCTGCACAAATAGTGGTATCTCCTACTAATATAGACCGAGGGGTGTTTAATACCGTTACCTCTATGATGTCTACAAGACTTGGACACGCTCCAGTTCCATCTACATCTCCTAGGTCTATAACTATTTGGTCAACCCGACTACTCTGAGTTATATTTTCATTAGGGACATAAAATAATTGGTTATTATTTACGCCTATCACCCCATCATTATTGGAAACCGTATAAGTAAAATCATTTAAAGTTCCAGCAAACTCGGAATTTAAGGTAATGGTATCATCTTCACAAATAGTTCCAGTTTCTCCAATAGCAATTCTAGCTAAACCATAAACGGTTACTAGCATGGTATCTTTAACAGCCGTACAAAGCCCTAGACTATCAATACTCGTCACTATAATTCCATCAGGTCTACTAAAAATTGGTACCGTAAAATCTGGTTGATACAATCCTGTTGGACTTGGATTATTGGCAAATGTACCATCCGTAGAAGTCCAAGTCAATTGATTATTAACGCCCGTACTTTGTGGGGTTAATACTTGGGTCAATTCACCGCACATGGACACATCAGGGCCTAATTCTAAAGTTGGTTTGGCCGATACATAAATTTCGATAGAGTCAATCGCTTGTATACAAGTAGCGTTACCATTATTACTTGTCAAATATATAACATCCATTCTACCTGGACTAGTGATAGTTCCTATTGGGGTGTAGGTCGCTGTGCCATTTGTACTTGACCCTATTACTATATCTCCACTACCCGTTACTTTTGTAGACCAAGTAAATCCTGTTGCCACCGAACCAAAAGTTCCCGCTATATTAATCGTTTCTCCTTCACACATCGTCAAAGAATCTTCTAACGCCGCTACAAAAGGACCTTCTTGAACGGTGACAAACAAAGTATCTGTGACTATCAAGTTGGTACATGTTCCTCCTACCACATTAGCAGTCAATACAAGCGTATCAATTCGAGTGGTATTCAATACCCCTTGATTTGGTGTATAAACAGCAAGCGTATCATTTACAATATTGGAAATGATTCCTTGATTGTTTACGACCGACCAAGTTGCACCTATGGCTCCACCTCCATAACTTCCGTCTAAAGCCAACCCTATTCCTTCACAGACGAAAGCAGTGTTTCTAGTGGCTGTTGGGTCAGCTACTTCGATAGTTGGTGCATTATATACTAAGACTAAGATGGTATCTCTTGCTGCTGGACAAATAATATCATTGGTAGCATTAGTATGGTCAATCGTAGAATAGACTATTGTATCAATTCTTAATTGAGTTTGACTATTAGGAAGTGGGGCTGGAGAATAGACCACTGTATTTTGAACGGAATTAGTCGTATCCTTCTCTTGCGTATTGGCAAATTCACCAGCTGCATTCAATATTTCCCAAAAAACATCATCGCCGAAACCTATTGATATAGCAGATAAATTCACTGTACTCGATACACAGGCTACAACATCAGATACTGCTGAAAGGGCTGTAGCTTTATACACTTTGACGATAAGCATCTCTTCTGCTTGAACAGAACAGCCTGCTACTACATTCGTACTTCTTAAATAAAGCGTATCCATTCGAACAGCTTCGCTTTGCCCTGTATTTGGATTTGGTGTGTAATTGGTCAAGAAACTAGAAGCATTACTTGTAGAAGCACTAAAAACACCATTATTGCTTGTCCATTCCATACTTCTTGTACTTCCTCTTCTTCTTCCTCTAATACCCGTTAAAGTTTCGCCTTCGCAAACTTCGAGGGTACTTGGAGGGGTAATTTCTACCGAATGCTCTGGATAAACGGTTACTGTTACCGTATCCGCATATATAGGGCAAACAGCACTTGGGTCTGGTAATGTAAAGAATCTTATTTCATCGACTCTTGGATTTGTCGTAGTGTTTGCTGGAGGTAAATAGGATACACTTAAATCCCCTGAGCCTGAGTTATTTGCAATACTTCCATTTGCTGGAGTGATTACCCCCCAATTATCTATATCTACAGGACCTCGTCTAGTGGTGCTAAGTGACACCGATGACACCGTGGTGCAAATAACTTTATCCATGATAAGTGATAATTTTGGTGCATTTCGCACATCTACTTCTAAATAAGCCGTATCAGGTTCACAGCCAATAGGCCCATAGGAAATTGCCATTAAAGAATCGAATCTATTTGTCTGATTAATATTGGCGATATCTGAAGGCATATATCTTGCCGTTACAGAATCTAACGTAGTTATGGTACCTGCCCCTTTGTGAATTTTCCAAGTTACTCCGCTTGCACCTGATATAATCTGAGCCTTAACTGATGCCGTATCTTCTTCACACAGTTTTAAGGAAGGCGTTGTAATTACTATATCCGCAGTAGCATTTAACATTATGATTGCCGTATCTACCGCTGCCAAGCAAGTCTGATTATCTGTATCACTACCTGATAGTGTTATCGGATTAACAGTAGCAATAATTGTATCCGTTCTGGTTAAATTTGGGAAAACAATTGCGGTAGCTGAACCGTCATAAATAAGTTCTGTTGGATTGTTTGTGGAAAGTGTGTTGCGTGTTCCATTATCTAAAATTTCCCAGCTATCAATATCATCAATACTCCCTCTAGATGCAAGCGACCTAATGGTAGCTAGGTCATCAATGCAAATGGTCGTATCTTGACTTAAAGTCAATTTGGGAACTTTGTGTACCGTCACCTCTACCATAGTAGTTGCTGGCGTACAATTAGTTAAAGGAATCGTCGAAACTATCAACGTATCTATTCGGGACAAGTCACTAGTACTAATATCATTTGGAATGTAAATAGCGTCTAAGCTATCTGGCGTAATAAAAGTACCGTTGCCACTAGAGTTCGTCCATAAAACTGCTGTAGCAGCACCTCCTAGCATCGCATCTAAAGCAACAGAATCGCCTTCACAGATTTCAAAATTTTCAAAACTATGGTCAACTTCATCTATCTCAAATACTTTGACTACCACCGTATCTGTAAAAGCATCACAGGTAGGCGTACCCACAGGTATTGTCTTAACAAAAAGTGTATCAAATCTAACAGAATCTACAATGCCTCTTGAGATATATATCGCATTAGTATCAGATGGGTTCAAAAAATGTCCGTTAACACTGTTTTTTCGACTCCAACTTATACCAGTAGTTGCTTTTGTCATAACCGCCTCCATTTCAATAGAATCCCCTTCACAGATTTCTACTATTTCAAAGGTATTATAGACTGAATCCGCTTGGAATACTGTAATTTCGATAGTATCTCTCGCTACAGGGCAGGCAGGTGTGTTGCTGTCTGTTTCTAAATACACAACATCCGTTCTTGTGGCATTTGGTAACGCTCCAGATGGAAAATAATTTACAAAATTTGGTCCAGCCAAAGCCCCTGTATTTGTGATACCATTCGCAGGGTCGAATACACCCGAAGGACTTGTCCAAAAAATGGTATCCGCATTAATAGTAGGAAGTGCACTTAATCTAACTGATTCTCCTTCGCACACTTCATTATCTGCTACCATTGCTGGATTAAGGGCAGGTGCTTTATGTATAGTAAAAGATACCGTTGCGACAGCGGCAGGGCAAGTACCATTTGGCGCATCAGTAGTCATAGCCGTGACTGTCACTACTCTTGAATTTCCAGAGAAAGTAGTTGGAGATGTATATAGTTGCGTACTGGGGTCAATTGTCCCCATACTAGCGGACCAGCCTGTGGGGTCTAGTGGTGCACCAGACAAGTTGGCAACTTGAATTGTTGTGGTATCACCTAAGCACAATTCAGATACTGCTGCAAGCTCTAACTCAACGGCAGGTAAGACCTGAACAATTACGGTGTCGGCAGGAAAAATATGCGTATCGTCTCCAAATGAAACCGTAATATCAGTTAGTTCATCTCCAACAATCGCTATCGATGCATCTACTAATAAGGTTCCCGTGCTTCTGTTAGTCGATTTATAAAATATCTCTCTGTTCTTTTTATAAAAAATAGAATCACCGACTCTCTCTATTCTAAAAATATCATCCAATTCATAAGAAATAGGTGTTATTGGAGGAGTTCCATTTTCAATGACAAATGCTTCGTGGCCGACTGCTGCATTATTTCTTGAAAACTGAATACCATAATCAATACTTAATGCTGAATTATTTTGTTTACTACTAGACAATCCAAGGGTAATTTGTAGCTCATCGCTAGTTGTAATTTTAGTTTCTACCCAACCAGATTCGCCTGAAAACAATCTGTAATCGTTGGTAGAACGAGCACCTGCATTGCCATCTCCGTTTATGGTACTTTTAAAGGTTCCTCCTGTCGTATCAATCCCAACGAGATTTTGCCAAACTAAAGGATACCCCTCATCTAATGTAGCAATAATAGTATCTGTACGACTAGCTCCATTTACTAAGTTAGGCGTGTACTTTACATTAAAACCTAAAGGTTTATCAAATTCTCCTGAATTATTGGTAGTCGTCCATACCATAGGAGAAAGAGTTGAACCAGACGCAGCATTGCTTAATCTTGCTCGAAATAAAGTCTCATTTTCCGAGCAGATATCTGCAGGTGGCGTTCCAATAAAACTTACAGATTGTCCAATTAATACATTGATTAAAAAAATAAAAATGAAAGTGAGCTGAAATACTTTTTTTGAAAAAAATGTAGCTAGAAAGTTCCTACAGTTTACTAAAATAACTGCAAGTCTTTCCATTCGAAGAAAGTCAAATTGCTTGTTCATAAGCCTTAGTTGTTTGGTCACTGTTTTTTTTGAGAATAATACATGTAATCTTATCATCAATTGATATTCCATCAAATTGAAAATATCAATGACGTATTTCTATAGTGAAATCGATAAACTTAAAATTTAATATAGGGTCGTTTAACGATTGGCAATAGCATTTTTTTGTCTTTAAAAACCATTTTTAAATAGGTTAAATCAGACGCTCTTTTTATAAGAAAAGTGTAAATCGGTGATGGGAGGGTGATTACATAAAGGTGAGCTCGGACTACCTCTAAGCAATCTTAAATTTTAGAAAATTGTTGGTCTTTTCTACGAATACAATATAGCTATTTGATGATTAAATAATCATCACCCACAATGTAACTCGTTTAATGATAGTGAAGGGTTTTGTAAAATGTAGGTTGTAAAATGTAAAATCGATGAGATAAATCCGTGAGAACTATAAAATTAGGTGTTTTAAGTATTAAATTCCACTAGTTTTAGTAAAATGTGCTATTTTTTCACCATTTTAGTCCATATTTTTACAAAAAATCGGAGAATCTACTACTTTTAGTATTATGAGAAAACAATGTTTGGAATGTAAGGAAGAATTCCACGGACGCGCTGATAAAAAATTTTGCTCGCCCGGTTGCCGCAGTGCAGCCAATAATAAGGTTAATCGTGATGCCATTAACTTCGTTCGTAATATCAATAATATACTACGCAAAAATCGCCGCATTTTAGTAAAGTTAAATCCTGATGGCAAAGCAAAAATCCATAAAGATAAATTACTTGCCGAAGGATTTAAATTTAGCTATTTTACAAATATTTACCAGACTAAGAATGGTAATACCTATCACTTTGTCTACGATTATGGCTATATCGAGTTAGAAGGTGGTTTTTATACTTTGGTCCGTCGGCAAAGCTATGTGGACTGAACAAGCGATTCCGTAGGGTGAATGTCCAGTATGAGTAAACCATTTTTTTTTGTGAACCGTTACAGGTGGGAAAAGTAAACGAGTGAACCGTAGACCGTGAACCGTAGACCGTGAACCGTAGACCGTGAACCGTAGACCGTGAACCGTAGACCGTGAACCGTAGACCGTGAACCGTAGACCGTGAACCGTAGACCGTGAACCGTAGACCGTGAACCGTGATA
>CALLVC010000409.1 GCA_938010785.1 uncultured Saprospiraceae bacterium | reverse complement strand
GATTTAAGTTTACACTATGTCGAAGTAGAAGAAGGTGCTTTTATCAATGTTATTGCCCATAATATTGGTAAAAAGATGGAACGAGAGGACTTGATTTCCATGACTTATCAAACGCTTAATAATTCTGAGGATTTGGTCATTTGGTCTAAGCCGAATGGGCAAATATTTTATTTTAATGAGGCTGTCCCCCAATTATTAGGCTACGATTCCAGCGAATTGGAGCATTTAACAGGCAAAGATTTAGTGCATAACTACCAACCTGAAAATAGAAATAGAGCAGTTGCTGATTTGAGTACCAATAGAAGGCTAAAAGGAGAGTTAGTTTTAAAGAAAAAGGATGGCGGTTTTGTCATTGCTGAACTTTCCGCCTCTCTTTTTGAATTTCAAGGAGAGATGATTACCTGTAGTATTTTTCGAGATATTACCGCAAAGCAAGCTAGAGAAGACCGTTTACGGGAATTATTATTGGAAAATCAAAAGTTGCGTCAAGAATTAGAAGGAGAAGTTGATTACTTACAGCAGGAAATTCAAGAGGTTATCAATTTCAAAGAAATCATTACGTCTAGTCCTGAATATTTAAAGCTGCTCCAACTAGTTCAAAATGTTGCGCCCATGAATACAACCGTTCTAATCTTAGGAGAAACAGGAACAGGGAAAGAACTATTGGCTAGAGCATTACACGCAAAAAGCAAACGTGCTAATAAACCACTTATAAAAATAAATTGCGGTGCTTTGCCCTTTCACTTAATCGAAAGTGAACTGTTTGGTCATGAAAAAGGAGCGTTTACAGGGGCTGTTAAAGCTAAAAAAGGGCGGTTTGAATTAGCAGACAAAGGGACTCTTTTTTTAGATGAAATTGGAGAATTACCGCTTGACTTACAAGTTAAATTATTACGAATTTTACAAGAAGGGGAGTTTATGCGACTAGGAGCGACTCAACCTACCAAGGTAGATGTTCGCATTATCGCCGCCACCAATCGGGATTTAGAATTAATGATAAAAAATAAAACATTCCGAGAAGATTTGTACTATCGTTTAAGTGTTTTTCCGATTACAAATATACCGCTAAGAGAACGCAAAGAAGATATTCCTGCGCTCGCCCAACATTTTATGAAAAAATTTAGTGCCAATCGAGCAAGAAAGGTGACAACAATTCCTTTGCGGTCGATGAAAAAATTAATGGCTTATGATTTCCCAGGCAATATTCGAGAGTTAGAAAATATCGTTGAGCGTTCTGTTATTTTAACACGTAGTAAATTTCTTACGCTACAACATTGGCAGCCTTCAGAAAAAAAACAGCGTGTGACCACTTTCAAATCTTTCGACGATTATCAAAAAGATTACTTAATCGAAGTTTTACAATTTACTAAAGGGAAAGTGAGTGGACCAAAAGGAGCCGCCGCTCTCTTAGGTATAAATGGCAAAACTTTAGACTCCAAAATGCGGAAATTTGGCATTACTAGAAATGACTTTATTTAAAATCACCTAAAGGTTTTTTGATGATAAAGAGGTTTCCCTTTAAAACCCTTTTTTGATTTGTTGGGACTCGATGTCCCAATAAATCAACATTTACTTGGATGTTCCATTTTTATAAGAAAACCCTTTTTGATGATATATCATCTTCCTTCTTAAATATCAGAAAAAACAAAACACCCTCATCTCTAAGAATATTTTTTAAACATCTGACTATCAAACACTTGCATAGATTTAGTGATTTGTGGTATAAGGTTGGCAATAAGAAAAGTAGTAATTCACAAAATTAAATGACCAAACAGTAGAATACTTTTCACCAAAATTCACGAACACATACTAAATCTGAATCCAGTATGCAACTATTAATTTTTACAGCTTTGTTTTGTTTTTTCTTGTGGTGTGCAGAAACATCAAAACAATTAAACTAAAATCCTGACTCATTTACCAGATGTAACGCTTTTCCTTATCCCCGGCAAACATTTTGAAACAAGCGGATTCCTAAATAACCTTAGAAAGAAGAGCTAAAGTGCAAGGTTGGTAATGCTTAAATCCCACATACCCTCATTAACCGATTAACTAACAACTTTACCAATTAGCAAACAATACTAGCTCGTACAATGACTAATTTTACTCTGTAAATGAAAAACTTCCTAATTGTCAATTTTAGTGAATTTTTATTCCCCCAAATTGCTAAAATCACCCAATTAGGAAGTTTTATCCCCTATACTTTTAATACGTTTGAACCCCAAGACAACAAAAGTACACTGTAAACTAAATTTCTTTTAATATGCCTCACCCGCTTCGTGGGCTCGGCAGGGGGGTAAAATTGAATTAGATGAGAACAATAACTACAATAGCTTTTTTATTCCTTCTATTCCCGTTAGTATTATTTAGCCAGCTACAAAAACAATATGTTTTCTACACTGAAAACGGGGATTCCTTAACCACTAGTCAACTACTAGTGGCTCAAGACATAAATATTTAACAATTTAATAATCGTTCTTTTTCGCCTACTCGTCGTTAAAAAATCGGGCTTAATAGCTACGGCTATTATCCCAATTGCATCCCATCCGCTTGCGGTTCGGAAGTGCACTTCCTTATCTAGATTAGACTAGTGCTAAATTTCCCTTGCCAAAATGCACCACTTATTTTTCACTCGTTACTAAGTTGATACATCTGTAAAAAATTCAATTCTGATTGATAACTTAGGTTGAACAATTTCTTCACCCATCCTTTCTACAGAAAACGAAATAAATGAAATCTAACGTATCAAACTTTTCTGCTCCAAAGCAGAAAATAGAAGGAATTATCAATCTAGCTTCTGAGAAGAAGGCAACTACTGCTGTTGTTGATGCTCTAAATCAACTTTTGGCCAATTACAACATTTACAAACAAAATTTACAAACTTTTTCTTGGCATACTACCGCAGAGACCCCTTTAGATTTAAAAGAAAAATTAAGTGAATACCACAGGGATAGTCAACTAAAAATAGAAGCTCTTGTGAAGCGCATATGTGCCCTTGAGCACCGTCCTAAGGTTAAACTATCAAGTTATATAAATCTATCCAAAATCAAAGAGGTTAGCGGAAAACTTACTGAAAAAGAAATGGCTATCAATATGCTTGAAAGTCAAAAAATTCTAGTGAAATGTTTGCAAGAAACGCTTAATGCCGCAGCTTCAAACAAAGACATCAAAACAGTTGATATGGTGACTAGGTTTATGAAAGATATTGAAAATTTAATTGACTGACAGAAGTGTATACTTTCGAAAAACTGAATATAGGCAGTACTTCAAGTAACGTGATAATTCCTTTCGGTAAGTCAAATGATTGTCAGAAAGTAAAAGCTGTTGAACAAATATTTTTGTTTAACTTTTTATTAAAAATATTAAACAAAATAATTAATCTAAATATTCTAAAATGACTCAATCAGCTTTCTATCATCAATTTGAGCCTTTGACAAAGTTATTAAAAGGCTTTGCTTACACGCTGACCAAAAATATGGATGAGGCAAAAGATTTGTATCAAGAAACCGCTTTTAAAGCTTTTTCTAATCGTGAAAAATATCGACCAGATACCAATCTAAAAGCATGGTTAATGACGATTATGAAAAATATTTTTATTAACAATTATCGCAAAAAGAAAAAACAAAATACCTTAATAGACACAACCGATAATAACCATTATATAGATGCAGGTAGTCAAGTAATAAGAAATGAAGGAGAAGGAAATATTATTATGGCAGAACTGGTAAGCATGATTGAAGAACTTGAAGATGAATTAAAAGTACCTTTTTTAATGCACTATCAGGGTTTCAAATATCAGGAAATTGCGGATAAATACGAGATACCACTAGGAACTATTAAGAGCCGAATATTTTTTGCCAGAGCCGCTTTAAAAGATAAAATAAATAAGCGATACCAAGCTAAAAGTAGTCACGCAATTGCTAGTTGACAAAAGTACAAACAATTAATATTCAGTATATTACAGTAAAAAAAGTCACTAAATTGTCATGAATTAGTGACTTTTTCATTTTAACTGATTTTCTTAAAAAAATCTTAAAAAAAGTTACTTTGCCCTGAACAAATACATGTCCTTAGATGTTTTAAAATAAAAGTATTACTATCATTTAAAGTAATAAAACTAATAATTAGTTTAGTTAAACTTCTTGACAGTATTTATTCATTAACCTAAAATTTTTAAGCTATGAAAAATTTCCAATTGATAAAACTGTTAGGCGCATTTTTACTTATCGGATGTTTGACACAATGCACGGTGATAAAAGAAGGAGAAGTTGGAGTCAAAAGAAAACTAGGTAAGTATAGTGATAAGCCTTATGATGAAGGATTAAAAGTATTTAACCCATTAACGACAAGAGTGGTCAAAGTCTCTACTCAGACGAACAATATGGAGGTAAAATTGGCGATTCCTTCCAAATAAGGATTAAATATTCGGTCAGAGGTGTCCATTTTGTATAATGTTATTCCTAATGAAACGCCTAAATTATTGAGAGAGATTGGACCTGGTTTTGAGCGAAATGTTATTCTTCCCGTATTTAGGTCAGCAGTATCTGATGTATCCTCTCGATTTTATGCGAAGGATATGCATACCGGTCAAAGAGCAAAAATAGAAGTAGATATTCGTGACCAAATGATGACCTTATTAGATGGAAAAGGGATACAAATCGAAGCCGTATTATTGAAAAGTATTCAAATGCCCCCAAGTCTAGCGACTGCTATTGAGGAAAAACTAGAAGCCGAGCAGCAAGCACAGCGTATGGAGTTTGTCCTCCAAGAGGCAAGGCAAGAAGCAGAACGTAAGGCAATCGAGGCAACAGGTGTAAGAGATGCGCAAAAGATTATTGCGGAAGGTTTAGATAAAAACATACTACAGTTCAAATCTATAGAGGCATTTTTAGAACTAGCGAAATCGCCCAATTCTAAGGTAATTATCTCGGACGGAGATATGCCCATGTTAGTAGGAGATGATGTACAGATGGAAATGCCAAAAAATAAAGATTTAAAAGGGACTAGTACGCAGACTAGTCTATACAGAAGGAATTAAGTCGTAAAATTCGTTCCTTAGAAATAAAAAGGGCAGTTACTATTACCCCCTCGTTGAGATTTAGTGCTGCCCTTTAATTCATTCACATTTAAACACCCCTAGTTATGAAAAAGGTATCAAAATTCGTTGTATTACTTTGTTTATTACTTTCTTTCCCGCTTTTGGGGCAGCATGTTGGCAAAATAGCAATTGAACAGCAAGTTGAATTTACCCAATTTTCAGCTACGGGAAATCCTAATTTACTTGTCGAAAGTATTGTGATAGAAATGACACTAACAGATATGGCGCAATTAAACGAGGAACGTGTAAATGAATTATTTTTTGCTTATGCGAATGACAATACTAAAACAAATGGATTTCAAAAAGAGAACGTTGCACTTTCATTATTCAGAGGAGAATTATTCCCCCTAAAGCGGTTTAGTCATGTGGAAAGGCAACTACAGGGTACCTCACCGACACTTATGCTAGTACAAGATACCCCCAAGCAAGTGTCGGTAGTACCTGCTAATCTAACGCTTCCTTCTACCTATCAAAATCGCCCAAAAGCCCTAGGTAGTTTACTTAGATTCTAATCCGAATTGATTAAAATTTAAGTTAGTTATTATTGTATGGAAAATAAGTACGCCCACTATTTTATCCTATATAGATGATGACGGATAAAATAGCATTTTAAGGGTGAGGATTTTTAGTT
>CALLVC010000408.1 GCA_938010785.1 uncultured Saprospiraceae bacterium | reverse complement strand
CCAGATTTTATCTTTTTAGGCAAATCTCTTTCATCGGGAATATTCCGAGTAATCATGGAGAAAATATTATAAGTATTCCCCAATAATTCATGTAGTGTCGGTCGGTCAGCGGGCATATCTGAATTGAACCAAGCTGCTTCTGGCCCGCAATAACTCCGCATCGCATATTTATTGATTCGCTTGCGCTTAAACTCCGTTTTATCAAACCATCGAATCCCCGGAATATTAGCGGTGCCAGGAAAGCACCCCATTAAAAATGGTAGGTAGGCAGGACCCGTCGTAGAAGGAAAACAACTCGTTGCCTTTCTAAAAGTACCTTGACTTAAAATATCTCGCTGTATGTTTGGTAATTCGCCTGCATCTAGCAGTTCTTTCATCACATCATACCTTGCACCATCAATTAAAAAGAAAATGGTCTTCTTAGGTTTATTCATATTTTTTTATAAAACTGCTGTATGTTCTACCTGCCTTAGACATACTCTTATGAAAGCTAAAACACCCTGTTTAAGAAAGTAGTTCTTCCCAAACGGTAAAACTAGTTAATTTAATCAAAATAGCTATTTTTGCGAGCTGATTTGAGAATAAAGTATTGTTAATAGTACCTATCAAGTCAAAAAAGCAAAAATTTAAGTGGTGAAGAAAAAAGTAGTTGTTTATTTATTTCTGTTTTTAGGTTTAGTCATCCTTGGATGGCTTATTTATTCTATGGACTGGGAAGTACTCAAATCTTCCTTTAGCATGGTTGGGTACAAAATCGGTTATGTTTTTGCCGTTCCTATCATTTGGACTATCTGCAACGCGCTTTGTCTTCGTACTTTAATCAATCACACCATCCCTTTTCACCACGTACTCTTTACTCAAATTACTGGCGATGCTTACAATGCAGTGACTCCCTTTGGAGGGCTTGGTGGCGTACCTGTCAAAATAAAACATTTGACCAATTGGATAAGTGTTCATGAAGCCAGTGAAGTCATCATTCGAGACCAGTTAGTACATACGCTCTCAGGAATGATGTTTACTGCTTTTTTATCTTTATTGGCGCTGGGTATTTTGCCTTTAGAAGATAATTATCTTATTCCTTTTTTAGTCGTCGGTATTATTTTCAGCATTTTATCTATACTTCTAACTATCTTAATTTTCTCCTCCAAACCAAATAAGCTAATTAGCAAGCTCTTAGAAAAAGTCAAAATTGTATCCGATTACAGAAGCAATCCGCTCCGCAAAAAAACTTTTTTTCAAGCCATGAGCTTCAAATTATTAGGTCGAATCATGGGGCTTTCTGAATTATTGGTCATTTTCCTCCTATTAGGATTTACACCTAGTTTGGTTGATTTAATTGCCGTATTAACTATGTTGACGGTCAGTAGTTCTATTATGTTCATTTTTCCTCAAGGCATTGGCGTCCACGAAGCAAGTATCGCTGGAGCTTTCAAAATGTTAGGCTATTCAACCACCTTGGGGCTTAGTTTTGGCTTAATTCGTAGAGCAAGAACTATATTTTGGGTATTGCTTGGTGTTGGCTTACATTTAGGTTATGTCTTCTTTTCCAATAAAAAAACTGCTGCCATTTCAACAAAATAACCTTTCTAGTTTTATAACAAGACAACTTTTCGGGTAGCTTCCCCCTATCTTTTAAAATAATGTAACTCTTTAGAACCGAGAATAGAGAGTAGAGAACAGAGATTCTTTTTTCGAAAATTTGGTCAATTCTGACCACCTGTAATGATGAAAATAGAAGTCCTTCCTTTTACATTTTGTCATAGTTTTTTAGATTAATATTTACCGTTCCTAAGTCTCTTTTCTCTCAGCAAAGCGGTCTCTATTCTCTATTCTAATCAGTTACAAATAATTTAATGATGTAGGGGAAATTTGCTTTTTGATTGTCTTATTGCCATTAGGCGGTAATTTAAGATTATCACCAATAAGAAATCAACACCCGATAAAATGAAAAAAATTTGTATTGATGCTCGAAATATTCGAGCAGGTATGAGTGGTTTGTGTAGGTATGCCCTACATCTCGTTAAAGGCATAGCTGCTTTAGATAAAGACAATCAATATTACATTCTGCGCGATAAAAGGTATCAGAAAAAGATTGTTGACAATCCCAATTTCACGGATATCTACGATTCTTTGTTAGATACTGGCTCTGTACAAAATGCTTTCCTGGGGTCTTTTACTGTCAATCCTTTGGAGGTCGATGTCTTTCATACCCTTAACCAAGTTGTACCTTTTGGTTTAAAAGCAAAAAAGATAGTCACCACCGTTCATGATTTAATGTGGTACGAACGCCCAGAACTATCCTTTGATAAACCTCGAATGGCATTTGGTGCCAATTTAATGGCAAAAACTTCTTTTGCCTACAGCTATAAAAGAGCGGATGTAATTATCTGTATTTCGGAAACCACTAAAAATATTCTCCAACAACATTATCCGCAATATGCACACAAGTGTAAAGTAGTTGCGCATCATGACATCTTTTTCTACGATGAAAAAGAAAATGCAGCTGAAGACAATTTTCATGATGCGGACCTCCAAGAAAATTTGCCTGAAGAATTTATTTTATCCGTTGGTAATACCAAACCTTATAAAAATGTTGAACGCTTAATTCAAGCATTTGCACAAAATTCCCCAGATTTTCCAACTACAAAATTGGTTATTTTAGGTAGGATGGATAGGAGAACTGTACTTCAAAATCTAGCTGACTCTTTAGGCATTTCAGATAAAGTGTTTTTCTGCAAGCAACAAGTAGATGATAATGATTTGAAACTTTTGTACAAAAAAGCGAAGTTCTTAGGTTTCCCTTCTTTATATGAAGGCTATGGGATTCCACCATTGGAGGCAATGAGTTTAGGTTGTCCTGTATTAGGGTCTACCATTGATATTGTAAAAGAAGCAACTGGTGGAAAAGCATTTTATGTCAATCCAGAATCTGTGCCTGAAATAGCCCAAGGTATCGAAAAATTATTGACTAAGCCTTCCTTGTTGGCAACGCTTTCAGAAACTGCCAAAAATTATGTGGACTCCTTGAGAGGTTATAATTCCGCAAAAAAAACGTGGGAATGCTATGATTTACCCCTTAGTAACAGACTTGGTGATAGTAATGGCAGCAACAATAACACCAATAAAAGCAATCCAAAACATCACCTGATAGAGGCCAATAATGCATAATACAAAAAGCATTAAAGCAGATACATCTTGCTTCTCTATTCCTCTAAATTTGTTAACAAATTTGCTGAATAGGCTTGTTGATTGGCTATTTGCCTCATCAACTTTCTTTGTTACTTCCAGATTCGTTAAAGGTCCTCCTTGGTTCCAGACAAATCGTGCCATAGTACCAGCGGTATATAATCCCATTACGGTAACGATGATGGTTGCATAGTAGTAAATATCTGAACCTGTATTGACGTAGCCAGCGATACCTAAAGCAGCAAAAAAAGCGATGTATCGAATATTATCAGTAATGGTATCATACCATGCACCAAATTTTGACCCCTTATACATCAAACGAGCTAATTCTCCATCACAGCCATCTAAAATAGAGGCAATCTGAAAAATCAACGCACCAATTGCAATCTTCATATATTCACCTGATGCCACTAAATAGGCGCCATATAGTGTGAAGAAAAACACAAAAGTTGTAACTGCATTTGGGGAAGTATTAAATTTTGCTAAAAACATACTGGTTCTA
>CALLVC010000407.1 GCA_938010785.1 uncultured Saprospiraceae bacterium | reverse complement strand
GGCTAAAGAAAGAGATACTTTGAAAGTATCGCTTTCTAGGCTCCCCTAGCAGGAGATACTTTGAAGGTATCTCCTGCTTTCCGGTCAATAATCCATTAGTCTGACGGCCTTGGCCTGGACTTGAAATATCGAATAGCTAGGCGAATTACTATTAAATCTCTTTTCCAGTTTTATCTGTACATCTTAAATAAATTTGTCAGTACTATTTTTCCATCAACTTATTTAAAATACAAAAGCGCTTATCCAGTAAATTTACCGTATAAACGCCTTTGCTATGCCTGCTTATTTTGACTAATCACTAGTCAGCAAAATTATTTTTTCTTGCTATCTTTTTCTAATGCTTGAAAAGCTTCCATTCCTTTAATGTTCAAGACTCTGGATAATTTAGCGATACTATTCAAGTCAATTTCTCCATATAAAGTCATGACCATGAAATTTTCATTTCCACCGATAATCATCAATAATTCACTGATTTTATCACCATCATCTCGAATCATAAATTGCACATTTTCTCCTGCATCTTCTACGGTCATCAACTCTTCATAGCCACCGTCTTTGTCGATAGTTTCCACTGCGTCAAAATATAAGTTTTTACTGTTATCTGAATTGTTTTTAACTAAAGCTTTGATACCTTTTAATTTAGCCATGGCTGCTAAAATCTCTTCTTCGTCCTCATCTTCTGCATCAATTTCTGTAAACAAAGAAAACATTCTACTTGTAACAGTCACCTTCGTGAAACTAGTATCTCTTTGGAACTTAGAGAAGTGCTTACTGATAGCATTGCTTTGAGCCTGCAAATTAACCGCAAAAAAGCCTACGAATATAAAAATTATTATCTTTTTCATAATTTTATTTATTGTTTATTTGGGAGATAAGCCCCTGATTTTTAATGGATTATTTTAAATTTACTTGTTAACTATTTTGAAATTTTTAAAACTACCTGCCTTATCTGTCAATCTTAAAAAATACGTACCTGCAGGTAAATCTTTTAATTCTACTTTATACGGTAAAGTCGCTTTACCATAATTTCGAATTTCTTTTCCTAGTAAAGAATAAAAACCGATTTCCATTTCAGCTGAAATACCATCTTTAGCTTCTACAAAAATGAATTCTGTGGCAGGATTAGGAAATATATTTAAACTTAAATCATTGATACTTACTTCAGATAATTTTGTAGATGCTCCATTTTTAGTGATTGTTGGAGCTGAGTTAATTACAATTTCTTCTTCATGCATATTTCCAAAAATATTGAACCACGCTCCTCCCCCGTTGCGCATTACTTCCATGATACGAGAGATACTTCCTAAATCAATTTGCCCATAAAGAGAAGCAATGACAAAATTTTCATCCGCGCTAATGACCGCTACAAATTCTTGGATTGCGGTCTCGTTTTCTCTAATTAAAAATCGGACGTTTTCTGAATTGGTTTCTAAGACCACTAAGTCCTCATATTCACCAGCTCCATCTAATTTACCCATTGCTTCTAGGTAATATTCCCCACCAATGTCTGTTTTTCGGTTGGTCAATACTTTTACGCCTTCTATTTCTGATAAGGCATCTAAAACCCTTTGCTCTTCTGCATCGTCCGTTTCAATATCTGTAAATAACTCAAATGATTGCTCAGTAACTTCAAATTTGGTAAAGGCAGGATTGTCCAAATGTACCTTAAAATAGCGGTCTATGGCATTATTCTGAGCGAAAATACCTACACTAAATATGGTCAATAATCCTAAAATAATTGTTTTTTTCATGATTCGGTGATTTAAAAATTTAATCGGGTGATTTAATACAAGTTGTCGGTTTTATCAAATAGAAATTCGTCAATTTCTATCTTTAATCTTAGTTTGTACTTCTTCGAATTTATCTAGTGGCAAATCCACTTTAGCCGCTTTGTTTAGTTTCGCGGAAACTAGCAATAAAGCTTGTTTGGTAATTTCAAATGCTTTTTCTGGGTCTTCCTCTAGAGCAGCCAATTGCACTTCTTCGCTAGATTGTTCAATGGGTTGATATAAAAAATACATAGACAAACAAAGTAATACTGCTGCCGCTACCTTCCATATTAAATTAGGATTTAGTCGCCGAACAGGTGTATTGTCATGTTCTATTTTTGCCATTATTTCCTTTCCAAAGTCAGCGCCTAAAGACATTTGCGAAAATTTCTTTAGCTGTTGAAAGTGCGCTTGATTTGTTTCCTCTAGTGCATCTAAATCACTTCCAAGCAAATGCTTTTCTTCTTCTTCCGTACTTTCTCCTGCCCAATACTTTTTGACTAATTCCGACTGATTTTTAGCCTCCATAATTGATTAATTTGCCTAATTTTAATTTTATTTTTTGTCGAGCTCGAAATAAATTTACTTTTACTTGGCTATCACTCAAATTCATTAGCTCCTTGATTTCTTTGTTGCTATAGCCCAATAAATCTCTCAATCTAAAAATTTCTCGTTGCTGCTCCGTTAATTCCTTCATCATTTCATAGATAGCCGCGACTAAATCTTTCTCTTCTGCTAATCCTTCTGGGTTCAACGTATTGACAAATTGATTGGCGGCGTGTTCTAAACCAACATTTTTTCTATGCGCCATTTTTAATTTATCCAAAGATTGATTTCTTGTCACTCTGATACACCAAGCCTCCTTATTTTCTATTTGACTTAATTGGTCTCGCTTTTTCCAAATTTTAATAAACACCTCTTGCACAATATCCTTTGCCAAGTCTACCTCATAGACCATACTCAAGGCATAGCGGTAAAGCTTGTCCTGTAGTGGTAATATGTCTTTTTGAAATTCTTCGGTGCTCATATTTTATGGAAGACGACTGACATGTGGTTTGGTTACAGAGTAGGATAAACTTTTTTTTAATCATCCACAGCGCCCCCAATTAAAATTTTAAAACGCCAAGTCGTATCATCCTTAGAAAGACTTTGGGTTTGCTTCATAATAATGCCAATTATCTCTTCTTCTGGGTCTGCATAATAAGATGTATTAAAGTAGCCACCCCACCAAAAAGAACCTTCACTGCCATTTCCGCCTTTCGTAGCGCCTTTTTCACCTGTCAGACCAAAAGCTAAGCCATAGAAATTCTCATCACCCCAAATGCTTCCTATCTGGTTACTAAGAATAATATTCACGGTAGTTCTACTCAATATGCGATGACCATTTAACTTTCCTTTATTTAAATACATCTGCAGGAAAGTGGCGTAGTCTTTTGCGGTACTAGATAAACCAGCACCACCTGAGAAAAATGACTTTGCGCCTTTTTTAGGATAATCTGGGTCATAGAAAGTAGTTGGAAAATTTTTCCATTGCCCATCTTCTGGATATTGAACAGGTACTAGTCTAGAATGTAAATTATCAGGTAGATAAAACCAAGTATCGGTCATACCTAAGGGGTTGAAAATTCGTTTTTTTAGAAATTTATCAAAAGGCATTCCTGAAATAACTTCAATAAAATAACCTAATACATCCAAACCTTCACTGTACACATATTTCTCACCTGGGTGATGATGTAACGGTAATTTGGCTAACTTTAAGACACTTTCTTTTATGGTAACGGGTTTTGTGGAAAACAAATCGGTAATACCTGCTTTGTGATATAACATTTTAAACCGTTCATCTCCATCAATCACCCCATAGCCTATTCCAGAAGTATGTGTTAGGAGATGTCTGATGGTAATTTCTTGTTTAACTGGCTCTGCCACATAGGAGGTATCCGAATACTTAAATCTGGTCAATACCTTTTGCCCTTTAAATTCAGGAATATATTTAGAAATTGGGTCATCTAATTGAAAATGTCCTTCTTCCCAAAGTATCATTACGGCTGTGGAGGTAATGGCTTTTGTTTGAGAAGCAATTCTAAAGATGTCGTCAGTAGCGAATGGTCGATTTGTCGAATGGTCTGCTGTACCAAATGCTTTGTGGTAAACTATTTTGCCTTTTCTCGCTATCAAAGCTACCATTCCTGGTACTTCCTTATCAGCTATCGCCTTTTCGCACATTGCATCAATTCTAGCAAGTCTGTCGGTAGACATGCCTACACTTTCTGCTTTGGCAGCGGTTAATTGACTAATGGCAGATTGAGCCGTTAGGTTAGTCACAAAAAGAAGTGTAAATAAGAAGGCTAAGTATCTCATTTTTGAAAATTTAGTAAAGAAGTGGTTAAAAGTTACCTCAAAAAACGAAGGTTATATTTCATTAATACCTCGTAATTGATTTTATTTGAGGTGAAATTATCAGAATATTCCTTGTTTACAAAAATAGTTAATGAAAAAGCCAACAAATGTAGATGAATACATCGCTAATAATGAAAAATGGCAAGACGAATTGGTGTATTTAAGAGCACTAATCTTAGCCACTGATTTAGAAGAGACCATTAAATGGATGTTTCCGACCTATATGTTGAAAGGAAAGAATGTAGTCGCTTTGTGCGCATTTAAAGAGTATTTTGGCATCTGGTTTTTTCAAGGTGGCACTTTATCGGATGAATTAAAAGTTTTAACCAATGCGCAAGAAGGAAAAACAAAAGCGATGAGACAGTGGCGTTTTAAAGATATCAAAGAAATAAATCCAGAAAAAGTAACAGCTTATGTATTAGAAGCTATCCAAAACCAAAAGGATGGAAATATTATTAAACCCAAAAGTGCTAGAAAAACACCAAAACCTTTAGTAATTCCTCTTGAATTACAAGAAATATTGGATAAAAACGATTTAGTGCTCCAGCATTTTAATGAATTCAGTCTATCTAACAAAAGAGATTTTGCAGAATATATTACCAATGCTAAACGTCAAGCGACCAAAGAAAAAAGGTTAGAGAAAATCATCCCGATGATATTACATGGCGAAGGTCTAAATGATAAATATAAAAAGTGAGTTTTTTAAAATTCTCAAAGACCCATTATTTATAAAAAAATTACGAAAATGATAAAGAAGTTACTCTTTCCAGCTTTTATATTTTTATTAATGACGAGCTGCCATCAATCAGGTAAAAAGCCTGCAAATATAACTAAATCGGTGCATCAAAAAATGCAGAAGACCCATTATGTATCAGAGAATACTAAAAAAATGAACCTCCCCTTTTCCGATGCAGTCATTGTGGATAATATGGTCTATCTTTCAGGTCAACTTGGAAATATCCCTGGCTCTTTTAAATTAGTAGAAGGAGGTATTCGGGCAGAAACTAAACAAACAATGGAGAATATTCAATCCACTTTAGTTGCTATGGACTTGACAATGGATGATATTGTAAAATGTACTGTTTTTATTGAAAATATAGAAGAATGGGGTACTTTCAATGAAGAATATGTGAAGTTTTTTCCGAATAAAAAGCCTGCTAGAAGTGCATTGGGAGCTGATGGATTAGCTTTGGGTGCTAAAGTTGAAGTGGAATGTATGGCTTGTAAGAGTAAAGCTAAATAAAACAGAATTCGCAAAAATGCTTTACACAAAGTTAAACTATGAAACTAAAATTACTCTTTAATCAATTTCCTTAAGTAGTTATTTAGGTATTCCGTCTAGTTAATTAATTTCCGAAGAAGTAAAAACTGGTAGCACAGGACCCGCCTGAATGCGCAGCGGGCAGGTTTATCCTGTCCCGTTACAAGGTCTTTAGAACTTGATTTTACTAAAAATATTAGAGGTTGTGTAAAAAGTCTTATTTGATTTTTTGACGCTGAAAGACGCTGTTTGAAGTTATGATTTATTATGTTTTCTTACGAAAAACTATGTTTGAATTATGTTTGAATTGTGTTTTTGAACAAGAAACACAAGAAAACATAAAAAAGTCATAAAAAGTCAGCGTCCTTCAGCGTCAAAATACTTTCTACACAACCCCATTTTACTAAAAATATTACACAGCACCGACCTAAAGGTCGCTGAACAGGACAGGCTAAAGCGCTGTGCTACCAGTTATAAGTAACTTATATTAATTAGTAAATACAGTTAATATCTATATCCCTTTATTGTATCCACAAAAACTCGAACATTATCTAAAGGCGTATCTGGATAAACTCCGTGTCCCAAGTTAGCAATGTGATTACTGCCAAAATCTCTTACCATTTTAAGCGCTGCTTGTGCAACATCTTCAGGTTGACCATATAATTGACAAGGGTCTAAATTTCCTTGACAAACTTTGGTGTGTAAGATTGATTTAGCGTAAAAAGGAGAGGTATTCCAATCAATTCCAACCACATTACAATCCACTTGCTCTAAGTCTGCATAGGCATACCAAGCATTTTTGGCAAATACGGTTACCGGCACATTGTCTATCGCAGAGGCAATTTGTTTGATATAAGGCAAAGCAAAAGTTCGAAATTGAAGGGGAGATAAAATACCTGCCCAAGAATCAAAAATTTGAATCAAATTCGCACCGCTTTTCACCTTTAATTTTAGGTAAGCTATCGTTGTGTCTGTAATCTTCTGTAATAATTGATGTGCTAAAATGGGTTGTTGATACAAGAACTTTTTGGCTTTTGAAAAAGTCTTACTCCCCGACCCTTCTACCATATAAGCCAAAATAGTCCAAGGTGCACCGGCAAAACCGATTAGCGGAACTCTTCCCTCTAATTCTTTAACGGTTATTTCAATGGCATCGAAGACATATTGAAGATTAGTTGCAGCATCTATACCTGAGGCTAATTTTGTGATATCTCCCTTATTTTGAATCGTCTTTGGAAATAGTGGTCCTTTTTTTTCTACCATCTCATAAGTCAAGCCCATTGCCTCGGGGATTACTAAGATATCTGAGAAAATAATCGCTGCATCTACCTCTAATTCATCTACAGGCTGAATAGTGACCTCCGCTGCCAAATTTGGTGTTTCTACCAACTCCTTAAATCCACTTAATTTTCCTCTTAAGGCTCTATACTGTGGTAAAATTCTACCCGCTTGTCTCATTAACCAAACAGGAGGTCTTTCTACGTCCTCCCCCATTGCGGTTCTTATTAATAAATCGTTTTTCAATTTCATGGCGCAAACTTAAGAACTGTTTTGATAATGTTTCTATATTTTAATGTCATTTTTATTCAAGAATGGATAAAATGTATTTTTAAATAGGAAGATAAAGAACTCTGTAATTAGTGCTTTTAGGAAAAGATTCATTGGAGTTCTATAAAGGAGGTCTAAAATTTATATATTTATACTTAATATACTTAATATATTTAATAATAAAATTTTAACTGAGTAATTTATTTATATGAATAAGTATTTAAAACTGACTTTGAAAGAACAGCAATTCTCGGTTTGACTTTTTTCCATCCAGTAACTTCCTGTTATTGGTTGATTTATAGCCTACATTCGATAGAAGTAACTGCCAAACCAAGAATTGCTGTTTGAAAGAACCCAACTTATTTCAAACACAAAATCCTCTGTTGAAAAGAATCAACAAAGGATTTTGTGTGAAAATTGACTTTGGGGTGTGTGAATAAAATTTAATCTATAGTTGTCATTTTGGACGCTTTTAAACAGATAATGAGTATGCCAAGATGGGCTCTTTAATACTCCTTCCTTTTAGGATTAATTACAGCCTAATTCTACCCGAGAAGTATTGTCATTATTAGGAAAACAATTCCCTGAAGGTAAGGACACAGGTACGTATCTATCTAAGTCTGGGTCTCTAAGACTTTGCTCCAAAAAGAGCGTCAAGTCGTTAACTTCTTGGTCCGTCATATAAAGTGGCCTAAATTGACGGGCTAAATATTCCTCTGGTACATTAGGATTCTCTGGAATGCCATCATTAAAATATTCTACTACATCATGTAAATTAGTTTTACTACTTCCGTGAAAATAGAATGGTGCATCTCCTAGATTGTATAACTGCGGAATTTTGAATTTAAACATATCTTCCTGCTCTCCAGAATATTCTCCTCTACCTAAATTTCTAGGGTCTTCAGGAGAGGTATTAAAAGAAGTAGCTACTTCATGTAAATCCTTTACCCCTAAGGCATAAAATTCATTAGCGCCAAGATTTTTGTTTTTATGACAATTGTAGCATCTCGCCTTTCCAAAAAATAAAACTGCCCCTTTTTTCTCTTGCTCTGACAATACTTGCCTATTCCCTTTTAGGTATTCTTGAAAAGGAGCTTTATTGGTAATCAATGTTCTCAAGTAGGCTGAAATGGCAAATGCAGCAGCTTTTTTAGAGTACTTTGTATTTTCAGGCCAACCACTAAACGCTGCATCAAAATATCTTCTATACCCAAAATCATCTAGGACTTCTTCTGTAATGTCCATTCTATGCGTTTCAAGGCCCTCGATGTTTTGACTTTCTAAGGCGGCAAAACCTTCTTTATTTATAGCTAATTTTTCATCTAATTCCCATCTTTCTTCCGTTCCTATGTTTACTCCTTGACTCCCAAATCTTCCATTCCAAGTGGTATTTTCAACATATGCCACGTTTAGGACACTCAATGGACGAACTCCTTGTACGTCCAATTCCCATTCTTCATAAATACTTTGCTTGGTTCGAGCTTCTCCATTGTGACCAAACCCTAATCCACCATCTGCCACTCCTTGTGCACTACCAGGTCTAAATCCTGCACTAGGTACATGACAAGTAGCACAAGAATAAGTCCCTTTGGCATTAGGATATGCTGGATTATTAGCTATTCCTGTTTCAAAAAATAGCAATTTTCCTAACTCAACTTTAGCACTGGTAATTGGATTATTGGGGGCTTGAGGCAATGCCGCATAATCCCCTGTTTCTGGTAATTTGAAAAAAGATGGGTCGCCATTTGTAGCAGCTTTAGCCATTGCAGCTTCAAGTTGTAAATCTATGGTATCGTTGATGTAAATTTTATCTTGATTACAAGATAAAATGCCCCCAATCAAGCAAAATAGGAATAGTGTAGAAACTCTCATTTCAGTGTAATTATCATGGTAAAAATAGGAGGGATTCGCTTTTTTGTTGTATGGGGGGAATCTCTAAAACCATTGATAATAAACAATCAATAATCTAGAATAAAGTGTAATGAAATGGGAAGTAATTTTGTTAAAGATGTTCTTTGTGTTGTCTATTTTTAGGTGGGTTGTCACAAATTTAATAGCTTCTAGGATTTAATGCAACCATACTAAAATACAATTAAATTTCATACATATAATACTTATTTTAAATAATTGATAATCAGGCGATTAAATATTAAATACCACTTCACATTTTTATATTTTACATACTAATTTTCAAGCGATATATTTTATTTTTTTTTCATAAAAGCAATACTTTACTTTTTCGATTTAAAAGATATAATAAGGCCCTTTCTGTGACAGGCTAAAAATGCAACTGCCTTATAATTTCATTTCTAGCAGATGCTTACAAATATTTTATTTTCGAATATCAAATTTCCACTATTTTCGAGATGAT
This sequence comes from uncultured Saprospiraceae bacterium, assembly GCA_938010785.1. Classification (GTDB taxonomy): domain Bacteria; phylum Bacteroidota; class Bacteroidia; order Chitinophagales; family Saprospiraceae; genus JAFMDF01. The sequence continues at coordinate 20,009 of CALLVC010000407.1, read as the reverse complement.
TTTATCCACATATTTCCACAGCTAAGGTTAATAACTTTTTCAATTTTTCTACAAAAAGTATCTTATCTTTATATCATGAAAATTAACTATTCGAATAGCCCCATTTTCTAAATATTTAGATTGAAGTAATACCCGCTTAGACCCAATTTATTTTGATGACCTAATTTCCTATTGTGCCTACACAATAGATTGTAACCCTATTTTTTCATCCACCAAAATGTTGACCCATGCTATCTTTAAAACTACCTTCTATTCTAAAAATTAAAAGCACTATCTTCTTCACTATCAACTGGTTACAAGACAATTGGACAAATATTTTTTTATCCAGTTTGTTGATTTATTTATTAGTATCAAAGAATATTACGGTACAACTGAGTCTAAACAATCAATTTCCACCAACCACCAAGTCACAACCTAACAAAAGACCAACTAAAGCAATCAAACCTACTACTGCAAGCTTACCTATTGGTAGCGCGAACCTTACTTTTGCACAGAAAGAACAAATTACTTATGTCAAAAGATTTGCTAGAGTAGCACAAGGAGAAATGCAAAAATTTGGGATTCCTGCTAGCATTACTTTGGCTCAAGGGTTATTGGAAAGTAACGCAGGTAAAAGTCCTTTGGCAAGTGAAAAAAACAATCATTTTGGTATCAAATGTTTCTCTAAAAAATGCAAAAAAGGGCATTGCAGTAACTTTTCTGATGATTCCCATAAGGACTTTTTCAGAAATTATAATACTGCTTGGGAAAGCTATAGAGCGCACAGTGAATTTTTACAAGGCAATCGTTATAAGCACCTCTTACAAGAGACAAATTATAAGGTTTGGGCAAATGGCCTAGTAGAGGCTGGTTATGCTACTGACCAATCTTATGGGAGGAAATTGATTAATTTAATTGAATCCTTAGAGTTGTACCGATATGATGAAATAATTTAAGCAAGGCCTGTTTTCAGTAGTCTAATAATATTCAAAAAGCGAGACTGTCTTATAAGTAAAACCTAAAATTTGAAAACCAAATAAAATGTGGATTTCTTCCCCCTAATCCCCTCCAAAAGGAGGAAAGGCATCGTGTAAGAAAAGAAATCAGTATTATGTTGGGTGCTATTTTTCAAAAAAGGACTTATGAGACAGGCTCGATTTTCATTTATTTCGATTCAATAAAAACAGTTTAATTAATTTTCCCGAATCCCCAATTTCTCAAAAGTCCCATCCTTAAATGATTCAATAGCCCGATTGACTAACTCATCATCTTCATTTAATAAAGAAAAATAAGAACCTATCTCCCATATTTGAGGGGCTAACCACGCCTTAATCTGAGTCATTACATGCGGAGAAACGCCCTGAATTATCAATGAATTGGCTAGCTCCTTATCTTCAATATTAGCGGCTACAAACGCAGCAAAATTTTGTTCTATCCCAATATCATCTACCGTACTATAGCGGAATTCATTTCCACTTTTATAAGTATACAAATAATAAGGTCGAAAAACATCTGCATGATAAACCACAAACTTATATATGATGCCCAGATTATTTAATTTATTCAGTTGGGGTTTATTAACGGCTCTTAGCGGAAAATAAATATCTGGAATGATACTCCCGTGCCCTTTTAAAATATCCCGTCCATATTGGGTCTTCATTCGATTAGCAGAAGGGGCCTCTAAATCTTTCGAAAAACCATCTTTATGAATAGCATTGGCTATATTTTGAAATATCCAATCCTTAGTTGTATCAAAATTAAATGGTCGCTGAAGCATCCTGCCCGTAGGCGTAAAATAGCGACCTATGGTTAGCCTTACTGCCGAACTATCCCCCAATAAATAGGACTGTTGGATTAAACCTTTGCCGTAAGTTACTTCTCCTAAAACTAAAGCTCTATCCCATTCTTGCATGGCACCAGTAAAAATTTCACTGGCGGAGGCAGTTGCAGTATTTGTTAAAATAGCCACTTTTCCTTCCTCAAAAAGTCCATTGGCCGTTGAGATTACTTCTTCTCTTGGCATTCCTTTTCCTTCCGAAGCCATAATTAATCGTCCAGAAGACAAAAATTCATCCACTAATTTAGTTGCGCCCACAACTGTTCCTCCTCGATTATCTCTCAAATCTATGATTAAGTTAGCCACTCCCTTACTTTTTAATTGCTTTAAGGCTTTTTGAACTTCCCCAACGGTTTTCATGGTAAATCGATTCAATCGTATGTACCCGATATCTCCATCAATCTTATAGGCAGCGTCTAAACTTGCTGCAAATAGACTAACACTAGTAATTGATAGATTAAAAGGAGTTCCACCATTTCGTCTGATTTTCAAATCATATTTGGTTCCTCTATCGGCAGTCAATGTTTTTTCTAAAAGACTATAATTGGGGGCTGTTGCATCTGCATTATTAACCGCTAATATCTTATCCCCTTTCAATAATCCTGCTGCCACTCCAGGTCCAGTTTCATCTATATAGGTCACTGTAGCGGTATCCCTCACATAATAGTATTTGATACCAATCCCATCATTTTTAAAACCTTCATCCGCCTTTCTTTGGTCATCCAATTGTTTTTTGGATTGATACTTTGAAAAAGGGTCTAATTCCTGTAACATCCGAACGATTGCTAATTCTGTCAGTCGGTCAGCATCAGTTGAATCAACGTAATGTGAATTTAAGTAAAATAGGGTCCAATCTAATTTTTTAGCCGCTTCACCTCCAAAATATTCAAGGTCTTGCGCATTTAATTGAACGGTAGCAAATAGGGAACAAACAAGGAAAAAAAATATTCCAAGGTACTGCTTTATCATTGCGTTTATTTGTTATTAAAAATAGAAGAATACGAGTTTTTTGGGAAGAAGTCAAGATGATAGACCAACCTTAAGATTCCTATAATTTTTTACGGGAAATATAGCGAAGAGTTTATCTATCCTGTATGGATAAAATAGAAAAGAAATTTAATGCTGCTTGAATACTTAAAGCTGGATAAAAAAGTGTGATTTTAGAAAAAAAATATATCTGTATAAATCGAAGGCAAGGCACCAATAAAAATAAAATCCGTTGGGAAACTAATCCGTTGGGCATATAACTGCCAATAGATTAGTTTCCCAACGGATTAGTAAAAGCTTTAAATAATCACCAAGCTATTTTGGAATTACCAAAGCAGGTATTTTTAATTGATGATATAAATCATTGAATGCCTTTACATCTTCGGAAATAATTTTGTCTAAAACCGCTTTATAGTTGGCCAATTCGTCATTCAATTCTTTTAACCGAAGCTTCACTCCTGCGGTTGGTCTTGGGTCATGCGAATCAATTTTACTCTTCAAATTCATAAAATGGGAATTCAATTGATTCGGAAAATTAATGACATCTTGGAAGGTCTTTTGATTGGGTTGAATTAAATTATTTTCCCATTCACCAATATTTTTTAGAATTCTTTTGCCAACATTTACTAAAGTATCAACTCCCTCCTGCCCTTCGAGTGTGGACTGTAAACCTTTAATTTGTTGCTTTACCTTACGCATTTTATTTACTGAATCATGAATATCTAGTAGATTTTCATCGATTTGCGTTAGTAATGCTTGTTGTGCTGTAAAATCTTTTTGACTGACTTCTAATCTTGGGTCTTGCAATAAGGTAAATTCAGTTGTATGGATTTCTTCATTGACCGTTAATTGAATCTTATAGGTGCCCGGTGCTACTGACGAACCAGCGTATCCTCCATTTACAAAAACATTCTGCACCCCAGGAATAGAATTTCTTTTAAAATCCCAAGCAAAACGATTCACTCCTTTTTTAGTAGGTAAAACCTTTTTCGGTCCCGGCCCACCTTCATATCTTTTAAATTTCTTATCCTTCTTATTATCATAAGTTCGAACCACTTTATCCATCATATCCAAGATTTCTAATTTGACCAATCCAGTATCCAATTTTTCAGGCAAGTAGTAATCTATTAGAACACCATTTGGTGGATTCTTACCATTGAATGTTTCTCTACTTCTACCTCCGAAAATGGCTTTAACCGTTGGTTTAGGGGTAAACAATTGCACCTTTTCACCATCATTTACCGCTCCTTTTGATTGTTGTATGGCTCCCATATCATCCAAAATCCAAAATCCACGGCCAGAGGTAGCGATAATTAAATCATTGTCTTGAAAAGTTAAATCTGTTATTGGAGTGACTGGTAAATTTAAACCGAATTTGGTCCACTTTTGCCCATAATTATTAGAAAAATACAATCCTCCTTCTGTACCTGCATATAGTAATCCCGGTTGTTTTGGGTCCTCTCTAACCACTCTCACAAAGTGGTCTTTTTCAATTCCAAAGGTGATTTCTTTCCAAGTTTTGCCGTAATCTTTGGTTATAAAAGCTAAGGGCGTAAAATCATTAAACTTATATCGTGTTGCTGCAACGTAGGCCGTCCCTGCATTATGAGGAGAAACATCAATTGAATTAATTATGCCTTCGCCAACAGCTTTTGGAGAAACATTTGCCCAGTTTTTGCCTTCATCTTGAGTAATATGAACCAATCCACAATCACTTCCTACCCAGATTACCTCAGGACTGTGCGCAGACAATTCAATATAACTAATCGTATTGTAGTTTTCTCCACCTGCCCCTTCTATTGTAAATGGTTTTCCACCTACTCCTTGCTTTGTTTTATCGTTTCGGGTCAAATCAGGACTTATTTCGGACCAACTCAAGCCTCCATCCGTTGTTTTTAATACCTTATTTCCACCATGATACATCACAGATGGGTCGGTTGGCGCAGCCATAATTGGGGAATTCCAATTAAAACGGTATTTCATATCTTTTGGCACCATTCCAAGACCTATGACAGGATGTGCCATAATGTCCTTTGAAATCCTTGTTTTAGCATCCCAAACGGACATAATTCCATGATAAGTACCTCCATAAACTTTTGTTGGATTGTCTGGGTCAAATGCGATAAAAGCACTCTCTCCACCTGCAACTGGATACCAATCTTTCCAACCAATCCCCCCTCGTGCTCTACTGGCAATACTCACTGTACTATTATCTTGTTGTCCACCATAAATACGATAAGGAAATTGATTATCCGCAATGACTCGATAAAATTGAACCGTTGGTTGGTTTTCTTGGGTTGACCACGTTTTACCACCATTAAAAGTAACCGTTGCACCACCATCATTCCCTACAATTACATTTTGAGGGTTATCTGGATTAATCCACATATCGTGTTGGTCACCATGTCCAATTGGAATCCGCTTAAAAGAAGCTCCTGCATTACTAGATTTCAAAACAGGTGCATTTAATACGTATACTTCATCTTGATTTGTTGGATGTGCAAAAATTTCAATATAATACCAAGAACGTGCAATAGTTACACGGTCCTTTGATACATGTTTCCATGTTTTTCCAGCATCATCTGAACGAAAAACGCCGCCTTTTTCTGGATGAGATTCTATGTTTGCATAGACTCTATTTGAATTCGCAGGAGAAACATCGACTGCCACTTTCCCCATTTCTTTAGGTAAACCTTTCGTCAATTCATTCCAAGTTGCTCCACCATCTTCGGACTTATAAATACCTGAGCCTGCTCCCCCACTCTTTACCGTCCAAGGGAATCTTCTATGTTCCCACATCCCTGCATATAATATGCGAGGATTATTGGGGTCCATACTCAAATCTGCTGCTCCAGTATCTTCATTGACAAATAAAATTTTACTCCATGTTTTTCCTCCATCTGTAGTCTTATAAACTCCTCTTTCCTTAGTTGGACCATGAACAGCCCCTTGTGCAGCAACATACGCTATATCAGGATTATTTGGATGAATTCGAATAGCTGCAATATGGCGAGTCATCGGTAAGCCAATGTTTTTCCAAGTCTTTCCAGCATCGGTAGATTTATAAACACCATCACCAAAAGAGGTCATCACCCCCCGAACAGGATGTTCGCCCATCCCTACGTATATCACATTATGGTCGGAAGGAGCTACCGCAATAGCTCCAACAGAGCCTGTTTTTAATTGTCCATCAGAAATATTATTCCAACTGACTCCTGCATCTTCTGTTTTCCAAATTCCTCCTCCAGTACTCCCCATGTAATACAACATTGGATTTCCTTTTACTCCAGTAACGGCTACACTTCTACCTCCTCGGAAGGGACCAATGTTTCTAAATTTTAATCCGTCATAAGCCTTAGCATCCACTTCCATTGAAGTGATATTGAGGGGCTGGCTTTTCTTTTTTTTCTTTTGTGCAGCAGCAGGAAAGCAAATTGCAATTAATAAGAAAATAAAAATGAATTTGTTAATTAGTTTTATCATCGTTTTTTTATTTTGTTTTTTATTGGGCTAATATAGGGAATAAATTGAGCTCTATACTAGAAAAGGACCATTTTTGTAAAATCTACAATTCTGGTTGTAGACTGTCAAAGTTTAAGAATAATTTACAATTTCTAACCTTTTTTAATATGTCTGTAACCTTAAAATACTTGTAACGTAATAGAAATTGACCAATTATAAGAAAATTAAGTTTTGCTAATTATTTGACTTTTTAAAATCAAAAAACGCTGCATGCTTACTTTTTTTTCTGCTAATTTGGTTAGGAATACCCGTAGTTTAAGAATAGCTTTTGACAAAAAAACTTCAAGATTCTGACAATCAACAAATTGCAGCCTCTTTTGCTCAAATCCTATCTTTTCCTACTTTCCTTTTTATGAAGAAATAAGCCTTTTTTTTATTACTTATTTTTTCAACCAGTAGTACCATTTTCTCAGAAACCGACAAAAAGAATATCGTTATGGGCTTCGTATATACCCGTTTTACACCTACATTGCTATTTTTTATACCTACTTTACTATTACCACATTTACATCTATTGCCGAAAGGTAATCTTTTACAATCACACTATTGGAATATATTGGATATTACTAATTTATAGCCTAACAGTTATATTGGATTTAAAATAATATAAACCACTTGTAAGGTGTAAATTGTATTGATTTAAATTTAATTTATAAATATATATTTTATTTTGAATTTAGATAAGATTACAACAAGCGTTTAACAACACTTGTCAATTTTATTTTATGAATAACTAACTATTAGTAATTCATTTTAATAAGTAACCAGTTTTGAAAAAACTAATTCCATTTTCTATGAGAATATTTACTTTATATTTTCAAATTTGTCTTTTCCTATTTTTAATTGTATCCACGGCTCCTCTTTTTGGAAATAGCCTGACATTCAATTTAGAAAAAGATATTGAGTTCCATCCTGAACTAATTATACCCGATACTACTTGTGGATTGACAGACACTATGGTGCAACTCACTTTTCCAACATGTATTGGAGATGCAGATGCCACTGCAAGGATTGAAATTATGGGTTCTGTTGGTCCTTTCTCTTTTGTATGGGATAATGAGGCTAGAGGTGCAACTGGAACAGGTCTAAGTGCTGGAAAGCATTTTGTAACTGTTACTGATTTGGAAGGGTGTATGCTTATAGATTCCATCATCATTGCTGATAAACCACCTTTTTCTTATGATATTCAAACCACAGATGCCTTATGTATTGGGGTATCTAATGGAAATATTACAATAAGTGATACAGCTGGGTATAAATATAATTGGAATACAGGGGACACTTTGAGCAACATTTCTAACTTAGCTGGCGGTGTTTATACAGTTACTATCACAGATACCTTAGGTTGTACTACTTCTGAGATGCTAACTATTAATAATAGTACCCAAGCAGTACTAACAATTGATGGTTCTAATGCTACTTGTGTTGGTGTCAACGATGGTGCAGCCACCGTAAATGATACGCTAAATATTAGTGGATATTCCTACTTATGGAATACTGGCGATACTACCAATATGTTAAACGGTTTACAATCAGGAACTTATTTTGTTTTAGTTACTAGTCCTGAGGGATGTCTAGCAGCGGATTCTATCGATATAGGCATAGAAAGAGAGGTTCCTTTGATTGCAAGTATTACAAATGCTACTTGTAACGGTTTATCAGACGGGGCAATATCAATAAATGACACTTTAGATGTAACTGGTTTTCAATTTGGATGGAGCAATGGAGCTACTACTCAATCTATAGATAATTTGACCGCAGGAGTTTACTCTGTTGCAATTGCTGACCCAACGGGTTGTATTGCAGCGGCTACTATAGAAGTTCCCAATACTACCCCATTTTCATTTACCAGTATTGTAAAAAATGGTACATGTGATGTAGCCAAAAATGGAAGTATTATTATAAATGATTCTTCTGATGTTACTGGGTATTCTTTTAACTGGAGTACTGGTGATACTACTCAGCAATTAAGTAATGTTATTCCAGAAATTTATGGCGTGACTGTAACCGACGAAAATGGATGTTCTGCTTCAGATTCTATTACAATTGGTATTACAAGAGATTTATTAATTGGTTTTACACAAACTAATACTACGTGTGAAGGCTTAAATGATGGTACTATTACAATCAACGGAAGAGATGATTTTTCTGATTTAATTATAGTTTGGAGTACAGGTGATTCTACTCAAACGCTTACTGGTTTAGCTCCAACAAACTATTCCTTTTTAGTAACGGATTCCGTAGGTTGTTCTGTTTTTGGTGCGCCAACTATTACCGTGGGAACTACTTTTGACATTGATGTGGCTGTGACAGATGCTTCCTGCGTGGGTGTTAGTGATGGTTCAATCACCTTAAATGATTCATTGGGAATAGAAGGATTAACGATTACCTGGAGTACAGGTGATTCCACTCAAACAATTTCTGAATTAGCTGCTGGAGAATATACTTACGTGGCTACGGACACTGCTGGTTGTAGTCAAAATGGAACTGTGCTAGTTGGTAATCAACTAAGACTTGAAGTAGCCTTAATTAAAACAGATGTAAGCTGCGAAGGATTATCAGACGGTACCATAATGGCGAGTATTCCAGGGGGTAATTCTGAAACATCTTATAGCTGGAGCACTGGTGATTCTACCCAAAACCTTTCTAATCTTGCAGCGGGTACTTATATGGTGACTGCTACTAATTCAGCAGGTTGTATTGGCACACAATCTATAAGTATTTTAGATTTAAATTCCCTTTCATTGACCATCTCTCCATCAGATGTTTCCTGTAGTGGATTAACAGATGGTTCTGCCATTATTAATCAAGGAACAGGTATTGAAGGGTTAACGGTTAATTGGAGTACAGGAGATACTACTCAAATTATTAGTGGACTTGGAACAGGCACTTACTCAGCAACAGTTACGGATACTAATGGGTGTCTTGCAATGGAAGAATTTGAAATAACTGCTGATAGTAGTTTACAAATTGGACTTACTGGAAGTAGTATAAATTGTGCAGGAATTGATGATGGAAGAATAAATGCTTCTGTTATTGGAAGAGCTTCAAATGACGGCTTAACCTTCCTCTGGAATACATCTGATACTACTGCAAGTATTTCTAATTTAACGCCAGGTTCATATGAAGTAACAATTACAGAACCTACTGGATGTTTTGGTGTAGGAGGTGTTTCTTTAAACCCTGCCGATACGATTGATATCACGCTTACTACCGTCAACCCTGCTTGTATGGATACCTCGGGCACAGGAGGAATTATTGCTGATGTATCTGGAGGCTCTGGCATTTATAGTTACAACTGGAATACAGGTGACACGACAAGTACTATTGGTCAACTAGTCGCAGGAACCTATATTTTGACGGTTTCAGATTCAGAAGGATGCATACATATTGATAGTACAACTTTAGTCAATCCACCAATTTTAAATGTAACTGCAACTGCTACTCAAGCAGCAACTTGTATTGGCACCCAAGATGGTATAGCAGATGTTCAAGTATCTGGAGGAACGACCCCTTATAACATTAATTGGAATACAGGATTAACAACGCCTACTTTATCTAATTTAGATCCAGGTATATACACGGTTGAGGTGACGGATGCCGCAGGTTGTCAAACAACTGATAGTGTGTTAATCCTTCAGAATACAACTATAGATTTAGTAGTCACTGAATTAAGTTCTGCTTCTGGAGAAAGTATTGCTGATGCAGTAGCAACTGTTTCAGCAACTGGTGGACAAGCGCCCTATTCTGTTAATTGGGATAATGGAGCAATGGGTGATACTGTTAGTAATCTAAGCCCCGGACTTCATGATTTAATCGTTACAGATGCTAACGGCTGCACAGCCAATGGAAGCATAGAAACAGGATTCTTTGAGTTGGATATTAACATTATTGAGGTAAGAGACCTAAGGTGTAACGGTGATGTCAATGGGCGAGCTACTGCTGCTCCTCAAACTGGTACTATGCCGTTTTCCTATTTGTGGAGTACAGGAGATACCACACCTGTAGTTACTACTTTAACAGGTGACGAACACACCGTGACTGTAACAGATGCTGAAGGAAAACGAGGTATAGCAACAGTTTCTATTGGTGAGCCACAACCGATTAATTTTAATTTAGAAATTATTCCTCCAGGCTGCCCTACTTCTAGTAATGGAATGATAATAATTAATGCCACAGGTATTGTTGGCAATGCATTATATGAATTTGGGTTTGGTGTTTCTCCTGACCCTGTTATCAATGGTGTTTCCGCTGGAGATAAAAGATTTGGTATCTTAGATGGAAGAGGTTGTCGAGCAGATACGATGTTTACAATTGAAGCTTTATCCCCTAATCCTCCTAGTCCAATTTTTGGCGTAGAAACTTTAGGTTTGGTTGCTACCTTTACGGATTCAAGTACTAACCAACCAAATGATTATTTATGGAAATTTGGGGATGGTTCAACTTCAATGGAAACTAGTCCAATTCACAATTACCCAGATACTGGAAACTATGAGGTATGTTTGATAGTGGGTAACTCTTGTGCAACAGATTCCATTTGTCAAATGATTAGAATTAGCCCTATTCCTGTTCCTGCTGTTGATTTATTTTTTGGAAGAGATACAAGTGGTTTATCAGGACAAGTTGTTAGCATCCCTGTAACCGTAGGGGCTTTTGATGAGGTTGCTGGTATATCTGGTACGTTTGAATTAACCAATCCAACTATAGGTACTATTCAAGGTGTTCGAGCATTAAACCTGCCAGCTTTAGTACAAGAAAACATTGGTTTTCAAGACAATCTTGTAAATATTGATTGGCAATTACCGGATAGTTTAGACTTGGTTTCCTTACCTGTCGGTACTCAGATTTTTGTCATTGATGTCCTCCTGACTGGAGCATCAAATGAATGTTCTAGAATAATGGCAACAAATACAGAGTCCCCTGTTCAATTTATTAAAACCTTCAATGGACAATTAGTCCCCGCTCCATTTACTATCACTTCAGCCGAAATTTGTGTAGCTCAGACGGTCTCTATTGCTGGAAATATCAGTCGGGAAGAATCAATGGCTATTGAAGGGGTTATGGTTACCACAAATGGTGATGTCGCTTTTACAACGGCTGCGGATGGTAATTATGCCTTACCTGGTCTTCCTGGAGGTGCCACTTTTAACATAACTCCGGCTAAATCAGATGATCTATTAGAAGGAGTCACAGCTTTTGATTTAGTCAGAATTTTACAACATATTTTAACACAGGCTCCTCTTGAGTCTCCTTATAAAATCATTGCAGCTGATATTGATAATTCGGGAAGTGTAAGTAGTTTGGATTTAGTTCATTTACAAAGATTAATCCTTGGAAACATAGATGCTTTTCCGAATAATCAACCTTGGAGATTTGTTCCAGAGAACTATACTTTTGTAAATCCAGCTAACCCTTTAGCAGAAGATTTCCCTGAAAGCATAGAACTGACTAGATTAGAAATAGATACGGCTAATATTGATTTTATAGCTATTAAAGTTGGAGATGTTATTGGAGGAGGCAATGCAGGTACGGCTCGATTCTCTTCAAAACCTATGGGCTTTCAAATTGAAGAACAATCCTTTAAAGCTGGAGATTTGGTGGTCATTCCTTTTAATATCGACCAATCTACTAACAGTTTAGGTTTTCAAGTAGAAATTGCTTTTGACCAAAATAAATTAGCCTTTAAAGAAGCTTCCAAAGGCAATTTCTTAAACATATCTGAGCATAATTTAGGGATAAATAATATTGAGGCAGGTCGATTAAAACTGCTTTGGGTAAACCAACAACAAGTGGCAATAAGACCATTTGCCAAAGGTGCTTTCCAATTAGAATTTTTAGCCTTACAGGATGGTAACTTATCTGAAGTTTTACACTTGGAAAACGATAAATTTCCTGCCCAATTTTATAATAAAGAAGGAAAACAAATAGGCGTTCAACCTATTGATTTAGTTATCAACAATGCATTAATTACAGCAGAGGAAGTCGAAGAAATTTTACTTCCTACAGAAATGGCATTCATGCAAGGAGGAGAAAATACAATTGATGGTGGCTGTGGGGATGGTGTCGATAATGATAATGATGGCTTAATTGATTGTGCTGACGCAGATTGTTTTTGTGAATGTAATACTGCTGATGGAGCTAATCTAATTATCAACCCAGGGGCAGAAGCTTCTCTAAGTTCGGGTGGTTGGCAATTAGTTCAAGGAACGTGGACTACAAAAAGCATAGATCCTGAACCACAGAATGGAGCTGCTTATTTTTACCCATTAAATAGCGAAACAGGACAAATATCCCAAGTTGTAGATTTAAGCGCTGACGCAGATGCTATTGACCAAGGAATGGTGAGTTATGTATTTAGTGGATATGCCATTTCTTTAGACCAAGACCCTGCTGACCAAGGTAGAATATTGATTGAATATAGAAACGAAAATGATTCTACTGTAGCTAGCTTTGATACTGGTTTACTATCAAACACACAGGATTGGATGTTTATTGGCGACACCATCTTAGCGCCTGTTGGAACAAGGACGGCAATTATTAATTTAATGGCATTTAGAAATAATGGAAGTAATAATGATGCTTATTTTGACAACCTTTTCTTAGGTAAGTTGATTGAGGAAGACTGTGTGGAACCATGTGCAGATGTAGAATTATTTACTTTTACTACCGAGGCCATTCCCAATGGAATAGGTGGAACTGCTAACGCTACTTTAATAGGTGGCAGTGGACCAATCACCTATTCTTGGAGTAATGGGGAAAACACGAATGAAGTAAGCAATCTAACCGCAGGAAATTACACCATAATCGCTACAGACTCTATCGGATGTACTGCAATGGATAGTATAGAAATTAAAGCAGACAGCACCTTTTTTGCTAATTTAAATATCGTAAATAATACCTGTTTTGGAGAAAATAATGGAACAATTAGTGTAGAAATCATTGGAGGAAACGCACCTTTTACTTTAGTTTGGAGCGATAGCACGCTTTCCGGTGATAGTCTACAAAACTTGCCAGATGGTGATTACACTTTGACCATTACCGATTCAACTAATGCTACGGTTGTGGTTTCTGCAACCATCAATAGTGGTGGACCTATTTCTTTGAGTAGTGCAGATAGTAAAATTGTTGCAGAGAGTTGCCCTAATGTAGGCGACGGCCAATTAAGTCTGGTTGCAGAAGGAGGAATGGCACCTTACACTTATATTATTGGTACTGATACGACCGACAATGGCGTTTATCTAAACTTGAATGCAGGAACCTATATCGTTAATATTATTGATGTCAATGGCTGTTCAGCAAATGATACGATTTTAATAGGAAACACAATAGCTGGAACTTTATCAGCTGAATTTACTGCGGCTGTTGATGACCTAACTATCAACCTTAATAGCGCTGTAAATGATACATCAGCGACTTATAGTTGGACATTTGGCAATGGAAGTACCTCCACAGAAATGAATCCATCGGTCACCTATACAGAGGTTGGTGCATTTGAAATTTGTTTATCCATTACCAATGATTGTGGTACGGCTACTACCTGTCAAACTTTATCTGTAGGAGTTACTGGACCAATAACATTTGTGGTAAATAATTTGAATGGTGCTGCTAGTGATACCGTAGTTATACCCGTTACTGTGAATAATTTTGTCAATATTGTTTCTTATCAAAAAACTATTCAAATTCAAGATACTTCTCTTGCTAGGTTTGTTGGTATAGCAAGTATGAATTTAGATGGACTGACGGCTGAAAATTTCTTTCAAATTGATGACCATACCATTACAAACGTTTGGTTTGATAATACTGCTACGGGTCAAACTTTAACAAATAATACGGTTATTTATAATTTGATGGTATTGATTGATAGTGAAGTAGACACCTGCGTAGGTATTTCCATTGTCAACAATCCTGTTGCAAGTCAAGTTGTCGGAATCATGGGTAATGAAGTAGCAGAAGTTCCTTTTGAAATTGACAACGGAGAAATATGTACACAAGCAACTGCTCAAATTACTGGTAATATTCTTAGAGAAACAGGCACTGCTTTAGCTGGGGTGCAAATTGGTGTTTCTAACTTCGATATGACACCAACGACAAATATAAATGGGGACTACTTGGTAGAAAAACTATCGATTGGAAACCCTTATGAAATTACGCCTGCTTTGAATACGCCTTTATTAGAAAGTGTATCGACCTTTGATATTGTTTTAATCAATCGACATATTTTAGGCACTCGTACTTTAGATTCCCCTTATAAAATTATTGCGGCTGATATTAATCAATCAGGTAGTATAACTGTATTCGACTTAGTATTGATTCAAAGGGCTATTTTACAACTCAACTCAGAATTTCCTGGCAATTCCGCGTGGAGATTTATTCCTACGTCTTATCAATTCCTAGACCCTTTAAATCCATTGGATGAAGCTTTTCCAGAATCTATTTCTATAGAAAATTTAAGTGGGAATTTGGCCAATCAAGATTTTGTAGCCATCAAAGTAGCAGATGTTTCCTACAACGTACCAACTGCTGGATTGGTAGCTACTCCTAGAACAAGTGAAACCCTCAATTTAGCTATTGCTAATCAAAATTACGTTGCTGGTGAGATTTTAGAGATTCCCGTAACCACGAAGGAATTGCATACCTTATCTGGATTCCAATTTGAGTTAGATTTTGATAGAAACAACTTAGAATTCCTTGGTGTGGAGACGGTTGACGTAGCTGGCTTAGGCCAAAACAATGTTGGCGTTCACTATTTAAACCAAGGAAAAATTCAAATGGTTTGGGTAGCTCCTACTACAGAAATAGGTCGTGAAACCACTACCCTTTTCAACTTAAGATTCCGAGCAAAAGCTACAGGCAATTTATCTAATAAATTGCAATTAGCTAATCGCTTTTTAGCATCAGAATCTTATACTAAGGATTTGGGTATTGGCGAAATTGCTTTAAATATTACTGATAATTCATTGATTGCTTTGGATGCAATGAAGGTTTTCCCAAATCCATCAAAAGGATTGGTGGACCTAACATTTGCGAATGACAATAAAGAAGCGGTACAAATTGCTATGTATAATTTTGCAGGTCAATTAGTGCGAGAATGGAAAAACATTACCGCTGATAATATGCAAATCAATTTGACCAATCAAGCAGATGGAACGTATTTAATTATGCTTAAACGAGCAGCAGGTGTTGAAGTTAAGCGTGTTGTTTTAAGTAGATAAATTCATTGAGTTTAGACGTAAAAAAAACGGTCAATGTGTATGCATTGACCGTTTTTTTGTTTGAATTACAAAAAAATTACTTTTTATACTTTTCATATCCAAAAGCCTCTAACTTCTCATATTTCGCTGCTACTCCTTCTGCCATTTGACGCTTATAAACTACTAGTCGATTTTGAATCACCTTATCTCCTGTTCCCAAAATTTGGGCTGCTAAGATTCCTGCATTTTTAGCTGCATTCAATGCTACAGTTGCTACGGGCACGCCATTTGGCATTTGCAAAATAGACAACATAGAATCCCACCCATCAATCGAATTGGAGGATTTTATCGGTACGCCTATTACGGGTAACGGAGATAAAGATGCCACCATTCCTGGTAGATGCGCCGCACCACCTGCGCCTGCAATAATGACCTTAACACCTTTTTTATGTGCTTTCTTTGCAAAATCAAACATTCTTTCTGGTGTTCGATGCGCGGAAATGATGGTTAAATCGAAGTCTAATTCTAATTCTTTTAAGACATCAGCAGCTTGTCGCATAACGGGCAGGTCTGAATCTGACCCCATAATAATGGCTATTTTTGCTTTATTCATTTTGATGATAGGCGGAGAGGCGGAAAGGCGGAAAGGAGGAAAGGCGAACTAAGCAGAAGAGAAGGATTACCCTGTCTTTTGCCTTTCTACCTTTCGGCCCCTTAGCCTTTCTGCCTACAAAGTTTTTATAAATAATGTTTCTTGTACTTTTCTGGCTTTTTCTTTGGCAGCTTCAATGCTATCTGCTATGATAGTCGCATGCCCCATTTTTCTAAATGGTTTCGTGATTGCTTTTCCATAGAGATGTACTTTAACCCCTTCAATGGCTAAGCATTCTTTCAGTCCTTCATAGTGTGCTTCACCAGTATAACCATCTGCCCCTAAAAGATTGACCATTACGGAAGGACTCGTCATTTTAGTGCTACCTAAGGGCATATTTAAGACACCACGAAGATGTTGTTCATATTGGGAAGTTACGGCACTATCAATCGTATGATGCCCACTATTATGTGGTCTAGGTGCTACCTCATTTACTAAAATATTCCCTTTAGTATCTAGGAAAAATTCAACAGCTAACAAACCACAAATGTCGTAAGCTGCAATGATTTTTTTAGCTAAATCTGTGCAGGTTTTTGCTTGGGTTTCTGTAATTGTTGAAGGGCAAATTAAAAACTCTACTAAATTGGCGATTGGATTAAATTCCATCTCAACGGGGTCGAAGGTGCGAATTTCTCCACTTTCATTTCGAGCGACCACTACCGCAATTTCTTTATCCATTTCCACCAAATCCTCAATCATACAAGGACCTGCCAATAACTTTGTTGTCAAGTCCTCCTCGTTTTGAATAACTGCTACGCCCTTTCCATCATATCCAGCGGTTCTAGATTTCTGAACAAAGGGAATACTCAAAGTTCCTTCTTTCAAAGCATTTAGCACCGCATCTTTATCCTTAAATAATTGAAAAGGGGAAGTAGGAATTTTATGTTTGGCATAAAATTGCTTTTGCAATCCCTTATCCTTTATAATATCCAAAGCATCAGGGTCTGGATGAACCGTTTTCCCTTCGGATTGCAACAATCTTAAAGCATCTGTATTTACATGCTCAATCTCAATGGTCAAAATATCCATTTGCCGCCCAAATCCGACCACATCTTCATAATTCTTAAAACTCCCTTCTTGAAACCCTTTACAATAAGGTCCAGCTGGAAATTCAATAGACGTATCCAACGCATAAATGGGTAATTCCCAGCAACCAGCGGCCTGACATAACATTTTGCCTAGTTGACCACCTCCTAAAATACCAAGTTTTGGAAAAGACATTGTTTTTGATTATTGGTTTTTTACATGGTCCACAACATGAGTTAACTAATATATTCGTCGATAGAAAACTTACCTGCACCTTGCCAAAAAATAACTATAAATGGTATTAAATAAAGTAAGGCACTTTCCATTTTTTTAAATGGGTCATCTCCGTGAATTACAAAAGCTGCCACTAACATAGTAATGATTAATGGAACAACAGCCATCCTTGTTAAGAGTCCAAAAGCAACCATTCCTGCACATAATACCTCTGCGAATACTGCTAAACCTAAAGATACTTCTGGGCCCATTCCAAAGACACTCGCAAATTTTATTTCTCCACCTGCCATCAATTTATCTAGTTTGCTTAAACCATGATTGACAAGCATCAAACCACCAAAGGTGATTCTTAATAGTAATAATGATAAGTCAGTTAAAATACCATTTCTGGCAAAACCGAGTGGGTTAAATAAATTCATTTTTCGTTATTGTTTTGATTAAAATATAAAATCTAAATGCTCATTTATGATAAATTTGTATTTTAATGTTAGCTTTTCATTTTCTGTAATATAAATTTTTAATCTGACTGCCTAATCAAGAAAATAACTACTGATAATCAATAGTTTACACTGGGGTCGATATTTTAAGCTTTCAGCCGTCAGGCTAAAGAAAGAGATACGCTGAAAGTATCGCTTTCTAGGCTCCCCTAGCAGGAGATACTTTCAAAGTATCTCCTGCTTTTCGGTCAATAATCCCTTAGCCTGACGGCTTGTTTCTTGAACTTAATACGTGGAAGTTTTCAATCAGCCTATCTCTTTGTTTCTATCTCTGGAAATTCCATATTCAATCCTTCCAAAGTCTCAACAATGGTTTGGGCAATCTGGTATTGTCCATACCACCGCTCGTCCATTGGAATAACGTGCCAAGGCGTGGTAGAATTATTTAATACTTCTTCATAACAACGCATATATTTATCCCAATGCGCTCTTTCTTCCCAGTCGCCATCATTATGCTTCCACTGCTTTTCCCGTTCATCAATTCTTTGTTGTAATTCGATGATTTGTTGTTCCTTAGAAATATTCAAAAAGAATTTAAGTACGATGGTATTATTGTCAAAAGCCAATAAATCTTCAAAGGCATTGATAGCTGCAATTCTCTTTTCAGCATGTTCCTCACTTATCCAACCGTGAACTCTTTGAATCAACACATCTTCGTAATGAGAGCGATTAAAAACAGCTATCATCCCTTTTCTTGGCACTAGTTTATGCACCCGCCATAAAAAATCATGGGCAAATTCTTCATCCGTAGGCTTCTTGAAAGAGTAAACATTTACGCCTCCCGGTGTACAAGCCCCAATTACTTTTTTGGTAATGCCATCTTTACCACTAGCATCCATCCCTTGCAAAATTATCAATAAACTATGTTTCCCTTCGGCTTGCATCAAATATTGTAAATCGGCTAACTTTTCTAAAACCTTTTTCATCGGCTTTTTAAAGTCAGATTTATCTGCATCGCTTGGTGGCTTAGTTGGAAAGTCAGCTATTTTTTTCATGTCGAATGTTTAGGTAAATGTATCGACGAATGAACCCGCCTGATGTAGCGGGCAGGTTCGTCGGTACTATAACAGGAAGCCAAACTTAATTAAAATGTCGAAGTTCTGCAATATATATGTAAAAAACCTACGCTCCCAACTCTTTAATCGCTAACCAAGCCATTAAACCAATCCCCAATTCTAATGCCGACTCATCCACGTCAAAGGTATCCGTATGCACATTAGAGGTGATACCTCTTGCCTTATTTCCAGTTCCTAGTCGATAAAAACAAGCTGGAATTTCTTGGGAAAAATAAGCAAAATCCTCAGCAGTCATTCTGATAGGTAGGTCTATCACTTTACTAGCCCCTAAAAATTCTTGGGCATTTCGTTTGGCTCGTAAGGTGAGTTCTTCATTATTGATTAAAAAAGGATAGCCTTTTCGGACCTCCAATTCACATTTTCCACCCATTCCTTCCGCTATGGCTTCTGCCATTTTTATCATTTTTTTATGGGCTTCTTTCCGCCATTTTTCATCCATCGTACGGAAGGTACCTTCCAACTTTACTTCTGATGGAATGATATTGGTCGCTCCACCTGTTGAATTTATTTTACCAAAGGTAAGTACTGTAGGAACAGTTGGATTGGCATTCCGACTGACAATTTGTTGTAAGGCTACTATAATATGGGAGGTAAGTACGATTGGGTCTACACAGTTCTGAGGCAGCGCACCATGTCCACCAGCTCCTGTTACGGTCATGTATAACTCATCCGTTGAAGCCATGTACATACCTGGGCGAATGCCGATGGTTCCTGCTTCTAATGGTGGATGTACATGTTGTCCAAAAATACTGATGGGCGAAGGATTTTGTAGGACTCCTTCTTTTATCATAATGGAGGCACCACCAGGTAATTTTTCTTCCCCTGGTTGAAATATGAGTTTTATCGTTCCCTCAAATTGGTCATTGACTTCATTTAATATTTTTGCCGTTCCTAATAAAGAGGCCGTATGTACATCATGCCCGCAAGCATGCATCACGCCTTCATTTTTGGATTTGTAAGGCACCTTATTGGCTTCTGTAATTGGCAATGCATCAATATCTCCTCTTA
>CALLVC010000406.1 GCA_938010785.1 uncultured Saprospiraceae bacterium | reverse complement strand
TAGATAGTCAGATAAAAAATTGATATTACAAAAAATATTATTGTAATTTAATATCAACTAATATCTGTGTTCCTTCACTAATCCGTGGTAGTAATCAATACCACGGATTAGTGAAGGAACACGGATATTTATTACTTTTTTATCTGACGCTCTACCAATCCACAAGATATTGGTTATCAAGCCAATAAAATTTAGGGATTCTTTTAAACTATAGGGTAAAAATTGTTCCTTTTTAAAAAATTTTAAAAAAAAATCTCTATCTTAAGCATTAAATCTCTAATGAAACCGTACATAAGGTATCAGCTAATATCACCAGCAATTATATTACCCAATGGAGAAAGTCGTAAGTCAGCCTAAATTTCAAGAAACCCTAAAAGAAATTGCTCGCCAACAAGGCGTTAGTGAAGTACAAGTCACTGCCCTAGCCAAAGAGTATTTAAAAGAATTACAGACCAAACATGAACCAATTGCCGACCTGATTGGGGTGCAATTAATGCAATTTATTGTCTCTCGTGGATATGATAAGACTATTGATGTCAATCCATTGGAAATAAAACAGTTGGCTAAGGTCGTTCGAAGGCATCCTGTGGCATTTGTTATGACCCACAAGACGTATATTGATATGTTTGTGTTGGCGTTAGTGCTATTTCGACATGGATTGCCACTACCCTACATCTTTGCTGGTATTAATATGGCCTTCTTTGGGGCAGGATTATTTGGTAGAAATACGGGCGCAATTTTTATCCGTCGAGACATTCGAGATAACACAGTCTACAAGGCAACCCTTCGTCATTTCATAGCTCATTTGGTAGATGAACAAGCTCATTTCATGTGGGCAATAGAAGGTACTCGTTCTCGAACAGGTAAATTGGTTTGGCCAAAAATGGGCATACTGAAATATATTATGGAGGCGGAAAAAGATGCTGCCCACACCGTAAAATACGTGCCTGTTTCTATTGTCTACGATATGATTCCCGATGTAAAAGATATGACTGCTGAAAGTAGAGGAAAAGAGAAAAAGACAGAATCGCTGCAATGGCTGATTGATTATGTGCGGAAAATGAGTAGTAATTATGGAAAGATTTCTGTTCGGTTTGGAGCAGCTATTGAGGCTAATGACAAACATTCTGCTAGAATTCCATTGATTAAAAGTCATCAACAAAGTGACCAAAAGGGTATTTCTCTTTTTGCTTTTGAATTGGTCCATAGAATCAATCAAATCACGCCAGTTACGACAGCTTCCTTTATTTGCATTTCATTGTTAAGTAAATTCGCTTTATCTAAAAGAGCTATTGAAAGTGATATTGCTGCAATGATGCAATTCATAGAAAGCAATAAGCCAGAATCTATGGTGGATAGAGGTAAACCAATTGGTGAATCCGTCCAAAAAGCCTTGAATATTTTAATGCAAGGTGGTTTGCTACAAAAACAAGGAGAAGGTCCACAAGCCAAATATGCCATTGTCAGCGATAATTATTTGCAAGCCACTTATTATGCTAATATGGCGGTACATCACTTGTACCATCAAGCGTTTATTGAATTAGCTTTTGCAAAAATAAATGGATTAAAAACAGAGCGCCAAACAGCATTTTGGTCAGATATAATGTTCTTAAGAGATTTATTCAAATTTGAATTTTTCTATTCTCGAAAAGCAAAATTCACAGAAGAAATCGAAGAAAATCTCTCTTTTTTAGATAAGAAATGGGAGAAGATAATAAGTAGTAATCGGTCAAAACCATATAATTTGCTAGAAAAACAAAAGGTTTTAATAGCTCCAGTAGTATTATATAATTATATAGAGGCCTATAAAGTAGTCGTTTTTGCCCTGCAAAAATGGGATACTACACAGAAATTTAATAAGAAAATATTCTTAGAAAAATGTATTTTCTTAGGAGAAGAAATGCATTGGCAAGGAAATATCCAACGATTAGATGCCGTCTCTAAACCCTTTATTTTAAATGGCATAAGATTGGTGGAAAGTATGGGTTTAATTCCAACCAAAGAAGACGGTAAAAAAGAAGAAATCGGTGCTTTTCTTGAAAAGTTAAATGACGTTGGAAGAAGAATTCGGATTTTACAAGAAATTACGCTTGCTAAACCTCAAGAAAAATTATTACCAGTTCCTATCGAAAGAGAAATTGTTCCTGGGTCCAAAACCGATGCTTTGACCAAGGAAATTATGGAAGGGGAAGCAGGCGCACATATTGGAGCTTTATTTGATTTAGATAGAACATTAATCAAAGATTTTTCCGCAAAGGAATTTTTCCAAAACAGGGTCCTAAGTGGTAAAATGACCACTCGCGAAATTATAGCTCAATTTTCAGGCATATTGGTTTATGCAACTGGAGACAGGAACTTTGCAGCGATGGCGGCAATGGGCGCAAAGGGAGTTAAAGGCGTACCCGAAAAGGTATTTATTGAAGTTGGAGAAGAAGTTTACTTAAAGCATTTAGCAGATTCGATTTATCCAGAGGCGAGGGCAATGGTGGCAGCACATATGGCGAAAGGACATACGGTAGCCATTGTTTCCGCAGCTACCCCATATCAAGTTGACCCCGTGGCAAGAGACCTGAACATCAAGCATGTGATGTGTACTAGAATGGAGGTAGTAAAAGGGAAATTCACAGGAAATATCGTTGAGCCAGCTTGTTGGGGAGAAGGAAAAGCACACGCAGCTAGAGCACTTCAGCAAGAATTCAATTTAGATTTATCAAAGAGTTTCTTTTATACAGATAGTGCGGAAGATTTACCACTATTAGAAATAGTAGGCAAACCTCGTCCGATGAATCCCGATACTAAATTGTCTGCATTGGCTTTTGAAAGAGATTGGCCAGTTTATCGGTTTGATGATGAAAAGCGAACTGGAGTGATGGATATTGTTAGAACAGTTTTGGCGGCAGGCAGTTTATTTCCAGCAATATTGTCTGGACTTACTGCTGGAGCAGTGAGCATGGATTGGAATGAAGGGGTCAATAAATTAATTGCTAGTACGGGTGATTTTGTCACAAAAGTAGCTGGTACTCAATTGGTAGTGAAAGGCAATGAAAATCTATGGTCTCATCGACCTGCAGTTTTTATACTCAATCATCAGAGTTCGATGGATATGTTCATCGCCGCAAAATTGATACGAGAGAATGTTCGAGGTATTGCAAAAAAGGAATTAAAAAACATACCCATTTTAGGTCAAATGCTACAAGCTGGAGGTGCGATTTTTATTGACAGAAAAAATAAAGACAAGGCAATTGAAGCGATGCAACCTGCTGTAGATACCTTAAAATCAGGAACTTCTGTCATTATTTTTCCCGAAGGTACACGTAGTAAAAGTTATAAATTAGGGAAATTTAAAAAAGGTGCATTTCATTTGGCCATGCAAGCAGGCGTGCCTATTGTGCCAATCATTATCACCAACGCTATTGATTCTATCCCAGAAGACGGTGGCATATTTAAACCTGCGGCAGTAGAAGTTAAAGTGCTAAAACCTATCCCAACAATTGATTGGACAAAGGAAGAATTAAACCAAAATATAACGTGGATTAGAGGAATGTATTTGCAGGAATTAGGGCAAGCTTAGGCAGTTAGCAGTTAGCAGTTAGCAGTTAGCAGTTAAGATAGATAAATTTGACAATTAAGTTTCAATTTTGAAATGAACTCATCGTTATAAAACAACCAAAAATCAAAATATGAAATTAAAAATCGGTCTACTTGGCGGCGGTTCTTGGGGAACTACAGTTGCTTCTATTACTGCTAGAAAATCTCCCACAACAATGTGGGCTAGAAATCCACAAACAGTAGCAGATATAAATAATAATCATAGAAATGAAAAATATTTACCAGGAGCAAAATTAACTCCATCCTTAAAAGCCACTAACTCTATACAAGATGCCGTAAAAGAAGCTGATGTTTTAGTAATGGGTGTACCCGCACAAAGTTTTAGACATGTATTAGAAGAAGCTAAACCATATATTCGGCCTTGGATTCCCATTGTAAGTCTTTCTAAAGGTTTAGAGAAAGGTACTAAAATGCGGATGACTGAAATCATCGAATCTGTCATGCCCGGTCATCCAGCAGGAGTACTCACTGGCCCGAATTTGGCTAGAGAAATTATGGCTGGACAAGCTGCAGCGTCAGTAATAGCAATGGTTGACGACACAATTGCAGAAGCTTTACAAAAGGTCTTTAGTTCTGGATTATTTAGAGTGTATACTAATGAAGATGTAATTGGCTGTGAGTTAGGTGGTGCTTTGAAAAATGTCATTGCCATCGCTGCAGGAATGGGAGACGGCGCTGGTGCAGGTGATAATACCCGTGCAGCAGTCATTACCCGAGGTTTAGCGGAATTAACGCGTTTAGGAGTAGCCATGGGAGGCCAACCCGCCACTTTTGCAGGATTAGCAGGCATGGGAGACCTCGTGGCTACTTGTATTAGTCCGTTAAGTAGAAATCGGCATGTAGGCATGCAATTAGGAAAAGGTAGAACGCTAGATGATATTATAGAAGAAATGTCAATGGTAGCAGAAGGGGTAAAAACTTGTGGGGTCGTTATGGAATTAGCCGAACAATATGGAATTGATATGCCAATTACTTCTGAAGTTTTTAAAGTGGTTAATCAAGGAAATACGGTTGGAGATGCTTTTAGAGGGTTGTTGCGTCGTGCGTCGGGGTCTGAGGCAGAGCCGGGGTAAATTTTTTATTTTAATCTTTATCGGTTAAAGGTTTTTGGGTGACTGACTAATTTTAGGTGTAATTAATCATACATCTTACCTGTCTGTCCGGCAGGTAGGCATCAGAATTCGTACATCATATATCCGTTTATGTGGAACAAGTAGACCTATCTAATTTTTACACGACAGATTTATGATGTATGATTTCTGATTTCTGATTTTCGGTAAAACGTTAGCCATATCTTTTGGAGAAAGCTATTCCTTTACTCTTAAACTCTAGCTATCCATATTTGGCAACTTCATCAAAACTCCACCCAATTTCATCGCCTTTCCAGTATCGCCTTTTATCTTCAATCTTCCTTGAATAAAAGCAGTCTGAATATTTAATTTTCCTTGACCAATTTTTAATAAGTGGTCATCTTTAATGGTAAAAGTTGCATCTGCATTTGCAGCTTTGACTTTACGAATAACTGCTGGTGATTTATCAAAATCTACTTTCCATAATACAGGTTTGTCGTGTCCAGTAATTTCAAATTGAAAAACACCACTATTTGGCCTTACTGCTTTTGGATTTTCTTTTAAATATTTTTTAATGTGTACAAAAAGGGCATCTGATTTGGCTGTTACTTTTGCTGGAGATTTTGTTTTCTTTTTTACCTTTCCACTTTTTTCATAAGCCAAAATGGCTGCTTCCAGTTCATTAGCAGATTCTAGAATATATCGTGAGAAGGTCCCTTGTTCTGGCATCGATTTGGCGTCAGAGGTCGGGCTAACTGTTATGGAACCATTGTAACTTAAAATAGTAATAATAAGTCCCATTCCATCTAATATTGGCGCCATTCCCATAATCGAATGCACCTTATGTTCCCTAAAATAAAGTGGGAATTGTGGGCCAGGAACATTGGTAATCGTCACATTGAAAACGGGCTTATGCATTTCTGCCATCTGGAATCTAGAATACAATCTAGCTGCTTGATTAGCCACCCCATAAGGAACAGCCTCAGCTAAAGAAGCTAAAGTTTTTGCCCCGATTGCCTTTTGATAAGTTTTACCCTTAACCGTATTTTCGTGAATCTCTTCTAATCTTTCAATAGGGTCTACAATATTAGTTGCCAATTGCACCAACATATTGGAAATTTGATTGCCTTGCGTATTGGCTTCAGCTGTTGTTCTGGTAGAAATAGGAACCATGGCAACTAAAGGCTTAGTTGGTAACTGTCCTTTTTCTAATAGATATTTTCTTAATGCTCCGGCACAAATTGCCAGCATAATATCATTGAGGGTGGTCCCCATTATCTTATAGAGTTTTTTCACTCTAGCTAGCGAAAGTATTGCACTATTCCATTTTTTTCGTGGAGAAACAATCCCATTTAATTGGGTGTGAGGCGCTGAAAAAGGAGCTGTTGGTAATTCCACATTACTTGCTCTAGACAAAAATCCAGCCTTAACCGTAGCAGATAAAGTATCCTTAATCAACTTTGGGAATTTGAATGGATTTTTTGCAAAACTCATTGCACTAGTGGCGATCAAAGATAATTCATTGGGCAATGGTTTTGGCTTATAGGGCCGAGGTTCTGGAATAGGTTTCGAATTAGGCATCATATCAAAAATAATGCTCATCAAACCTGCTCCAGCCGCTCCGTCAATCATCACATGATGCGTTTTTGTCACAAGCGCTACAGACCCTTTGGGTACTTGAGAAACTGTATCTAGACCTTCTATAAAGGTAAAAGACCACAATGGTCGATTCTGATTCAATGGTTCACTAAAAACATCAGCAGCCACTCTTCTCAATTCTTTCCAACCTCCAGGTTTAGGTAATGCAATATGCTTTAAGTGCATATCTACATCAAAATCTGGGTCGTCTGCCCAATAAGGGTAATCTACACTCAAAGGAACGTACACCAGTTTTTTCCGCAATTTCGGCATTTGATGTAATCTAGATTGAATAGTTTTTTTAAAGGTATCAAAATCTAAAGAACCTTCAATAATAATCACACTTCCTATGTGCATAGGGCTGTTATGCCGTTCCATGTACAGAAAGGTAGCATCCATTCCAGAAATTGGTTCTAAATCAGTATTATTTAGTTGCGATAAGTTAAATTCTGCCACTAGTAGGTTTTTACGTGAGTGGATAATCGGGTCTATCTATTTTAAATAGAAGTCTAAATTAAAAATAATTTACCTCTTTTTTTAATGTTCTTTATTTTCATCGTTAATAAACTCAATTGGTTGCCTCAAAAGTCAATTTTTCCGATTTATTTTTTCTATCAACATCTTTTTTATCCCAATCCACCTATCTTTGCGATTTTATACAATGCTATGTAAGTTTAGCTAACCTATCAACATTTCCGTTTCATACAACATTCACTTTCTAATTGCAACTTAAATACTATTAAAACAGTACTTAAGCATTATCACCACTTAATTAAGAGAAATACATCATCATGGCAAAGAAAGAAAAGTCTAAATCATGGTTATCTAAGCAGTTAAAAAAACTGCAAAAGCAAATAGATCAACAAGTTGAGGAAGTAAAAGAAACACCTATTTTATCTGTTCCTTTGGCAGATACTGTTGGTACTAATCGCTACCCTGATGTTCATCAAGAAATACAGCCTGAAGTAGTTAAGCAAGTCATTCAGTCAGACAGTAGTCTAACCTTTTTGTGTAAAAATAAGGTAGCCTTAACTATCCACCTAATCTCCAATACTGTTCTAAGATTTAAATATGCTAGAACTGGGAAATTTGGGAAAGACTTTTCCTATGCTATTGACCCAAATTTTAAAACTGAAGAAACCCCATATATATTTGAGGAAAAGAAGTCTAAATATCTTGTCCAAACCAATCAATTAATTTGTGAAATAGCTAAAAAGGATTTAGCCATTGCCATCAAAGATTTAAAAGGGAATGTAATTAATGAGGATGATGGAGGTTATTACAACCGAAGCACCATCTTAAATGGGGTAACCGAGGTGAAAATCATCAAAAAGGCACCTAAGGGAGAGTGTTTTTTCGGATTAGGAGATAAATCTTGTCAACTTAACTTGAGAGGGAAAAAACTTCAAAATTGGTGTACAGATTCCTTTGGATATAGTAAAGATACGGATCCCCTTTATCGGTCAATTCCTTTTTATTTTGGTTTAAATAAAGGGTTGGGATATGGTATTTTCTTTGACAATACTTTTCGTTCCCATTTTGATTTCGACGAGCAAGAAACTGGAAAAATGTCCTTTGGAGCAGAAGGTGGTGAAGTGGATTATTATTTCTTTTTTGGTCCAGAATTATTGAGTGTCGCAGAACAATATGCTCAGCTTACAGGACGGCCAGAATTACCTCCAATTTGGTCTTTAGGTTTCCACCAATGTAGATGGAGTTACTATCCTGACAGTCGAGTTAGAGAAGTTGCACAGGAATTTAGAGATAGACAAATTCCATGTGATGCTATTTATTTAGATATAGACTACATGGACGGTTATCGATGTTTTACATGGAATAAGGATTATTTTCCTAAACCAAGTAAAATGATTAAAGATTTGAAAAAAGATGGCTTCCAAACAGTAGTAATGATTGACCCAGGTATTAGGGAAGATGAAGCATACCATGTTTATAAGCAAGGACTAGAAAATGATTATTTCTGTAAAAGAACGGATGGCGAATTGATGTTAGGACCAGTTTGGCCACCAAACTGTGGTTTTCCTGATTTCACCAACCCAGAAGTAAGAGATTGGTGGGGGCAATTATATGAAGAGCTTTACAATGAAAATGGTGTAAGTGGCTTTTGGAATGATATGAATGAGCCTGCACTCTTTAAAGTGCATCATTGTACTTTTCCAGATGAAGTGTTACATCACTATGAAGGTCAAATGACCAATCATGCTAAAGCTCATAATATATATGGACTACAGATGTCTAGAGCTACGACTGCTGGGTTAAAAAAATTAAACCAGAAAAAACGACCGTTCTTAGTTACAAGAGCAACCTATTCAGGAGGGCAGCGCTTTGCTGCAGTGTGGACAGGGGATAATATCGCAACTTGGGAGCATTTGCAATTGGGTAACCGACAATGTCAAAGGTTAAGTCTAAGTGGGTTTTCTTTTGTTGGAACAGACATTGGTGGCTTCTTCCAATATCCTGATGGAGAATTGATGGTTAGGTGGTTACAGTTAGGAATTTTCCATCCTTTCTATCGAGTTCATTCCATGGGAAACAATGATGATGGTTCTGCAGAGGCTGATGCAGCCAAGGTAAAGGAAAGAGATATGAAAGACCGTTTGGACCAAGAACCTTGGGCATTTGGCAAAGCTTTTACCCCACAAGCAAAAAAAGCTATAGAACTAAGGTATCAATTGCTACCCTATCTCTACACCGCTTTTTGGCAGAATGTGCAAAAGGGCACACCTCTTATAAAATCACTTTCCTTTTTTGACCAAAATGATAAAAATACTTTAGATAAAGAGGTCGAGTTTATATTTGGTGAAAATATATTGGTAGCTCCGGTTACCGCGCCAAAAGTTAAAAAGGTTTCGGTTTACCTGCCTAAGGGCATTTGGTTCGATTACTGGACAGGAGAGAAATATAAAGGAGGTCAAAACATTAAAACTAAAGTTCAATTAGATACCTTTCCAATGTTCATAAGAAGTGGGGCAATTATACCTCACTACCCTATTATGCAATATACAAATGAAAAGAAGGTAACAGAATTAACCCTTAAGGTTTATGTGGGTTCCAATAATGACAATGTATTGTACGAAGACGCAGGGGAAGGATATGCTTATGAAAATGGAGATTATTCTTTAAGACAATTTTCTACAGCCTTGAGTAAGACTAAATTCAAGATAAATCAAACAGTAGCAGGTAATCGGGTCTCAGATTATTCAACGGTAAAAATAGAAATATATGGACTTTCCAATAAGGTTAAGTCCTGTAAATTAGATGGTAAATCTGTATCTTTTAAGGAGGATAAATCCATTATAAAATTAGCGATTAAGCCTAATTTCTCTGATTTAGAAATTGAATTATAATTAAAAATATAAGCCGTTATTATTTTAGGTCATCGAAGGTTATTTTGGGTAATTGGTAAAAAGTACATTAATAGGATTTTTTCGTTTAAAATCAATAGGTACTAAATACGCTGGTTACCCAAAATAACCTTAATCGTTTTAAAAAACTTATTAATTATTTTTGGACTTTTCCGCTACTTGTCTTTGCAATTCCAATAACTTTCTTTCTGCCGCTGCAATTTCTTTATTGATAGTATCAAGTTTGCTTTTACCATCTTTAAATATTTGTTCTGCTGCTTTTGTTTTGGTCTTATATTCATCTATTGCCTTCACCTCTTCGGCTATCTGACCAGCTGTATCTTCCTTAACTTTAGTAATTTGTTTACGAGCTTGTTGTTTTGCTTCATAAATTTCTTTTGAAGTTACTTTTTCGACTTTAGCTATTTCATCAAAGGATTTCTTTCTGGCGGATTCCGCATCTTTTTGATATACCTTTTTCTTGGCATCAGTATCTTGACGGATTTCTGTTAACTCAGCTCTAGAAGCGGTTTCTGCTTGGGCAATCTCCTCTTTTAAAGCTTCTTTTTTAGCCTCATTTTCTTTTTTTAGTTGAGCTATTGCATCAGCCCCTTGAGCCTTTATGGAAGCAACCTCAGTTGCTAATTCTTCCTGAGTATTGGCAATTTTTTCAGCAGCTTGTTTTCTAGCTTCTAATACCGCTAAGGAACTTGCTTCCCGCTCTTTTGATGCTTTCAATTTAGTTTCTTTAATCTCGTTGGCTACTTGGTTTTTTATAGTTGTTAATTCTTCAGATGCTCGTTCTTTAGCTGCGGCCAAATCATTAGCAATTGTTTGCTTTTCTTTAGCCGCTTTCTCTTTAGCCGCTGCTACTTTTTGCGCCTCTGTCTTTTGGGTATTGGCAATCATTTCTGCTGCATTTCGTTTCGCCTCTGCAATTGATTGCGCTGAAGATTGGTTAGCCTTCACTTCTTTTTCTTTTATGTCTGCAATAGCTTGAGCAGTAGATTGTTGGATAGCCGAAAGTTCAGAGGAAGCTCTTTCCTTAGCTTCAATTACTTCCTTCGCGGATACGGTTTTAACTTCCTTTTCTTTTTCTTTAGCAGCGGCAATTTTCTTTGCAGCTTCTTCTTTAATTAGAACAATTTTTTCTTCTGCAGTCTTTTTAGAGACTTGAATATCAGTGGCATATTGGCTTTTAGCGAGGCTAACACTTTCATTTGCCTTTTTAATTTGTTCAGCATTTTGGGTTTGTAATCGAATCATTTCTTCTTCTGCTTTTTTCTTTGCTTCTGCCACTTGATTAGCAACTTCTTGTTTTGCGGTAGACTCTACAATTTTAATATCGGAAATAGCTTTTTGCAGTTCCTGTTCAATTTTCTCTAACTCTTTTTTGGCTTTTGTCCTAGCAACAGCAACCTCTTCAGAAATCTTGGTTTTCTCTTCTTTGGCTTTAGCTCTCGATGCAGCTATAATATCTGCCTCTTCCTTGGATATTTCCGCAATATTTGAAGATGATTTTTCCTTGGCCACAGCAACTGCTTGAGCGAGACTTGCCTTTTCAGCAGATGCCGATTTTTCTGCATCGACTATTTCTGAGTTAGCTCTAGATTTTTCAGTAGCTACCTGCTCATTAATATTATTTATCTCTTCAGATGCTTTCTTTCTTGCTTCAGAAACTTGAATAGCACCAGATTCTTTCACTTTGGCAACGTTTGCTTTTATGTCAGCCATTTCAGAGCTCATAGATTGCTGAATTAAAGCAATTTCTTCCGCAGCCTTCCGCTTAGATTCTGCTACCTCAAAAGCATATTTCTCTTTTTCTAAAACAGCGTTTTCTCGAATTTGAGCTACTTTTTCAGCATTTTCCTCTTGAATTTTAAGTATCTGTTCTGCGGCAGTTTTTTTAGTAGTAACCACTTCTTCAGTGGTTCTATTTCGTTCTTCTTTAGCTTTTTTTCTTGCTTCTGCTACTGTTTGTGCAGTCTCTTCCCTTATTTTCGCAAGCTCATTTTGAGAATTTTCTCTTGCAGAAGCTACTTCATCTGAATATTCTAGCTTTGCGAGTTCCAATTTCTCAGTAATCGATTTGATTTCAAGCGTGGCTTTTTCTCTGGCATCTGCTACCTGTTCCGCCGATTCTAATTTAATTCTTTTTATCTCCTCCGTCGACCTTTGTTTTGCAGCTACCACGTCTTCATTAATTTTCTCCATTTCGGTAGAAGCGCGCTTTTTTGCCTCGCCTACCGACCCTGCAATTTCATTTTGTGATTTTTGAATCTCTATCTCTTTATTTTTTCTGGAGGTTAAAACTTCTTTTGCGTATTCCGCTTTTTTATCTGCTGCTTGTTGTCTAGCAGTTGCAACCTCTTCTCTTAAAGTTCTTTTTATCTCTTCTGCGTTTTGTTTTTCTGCCGCAATTTCTTCTTTTAATTTCATTTTAGTGGCTGCCAATTCTTGCTTTAAAGCAGCTAATTCAGCATCATTTAATTCACTAATATCTGCCACTCTTCTTGCACCTGCTGATGTTTTGCTGATTGGAGAACCAGTATTTGTGCGATTTTTATTTGCTAAATTTACAGGAATCAAAGGCATGTCTTTGATTCCACTTTCATCTAGGTTCTTCAAAAAACAAATAGCAGCACGCATCAAATCTGACTGCCTCGTCTCATTGATAGTCATTTTCCGCATTTGGTTACTAATGTTATTTTTGATATAAAACAGAGGAGTCCGAGAAGAAGCAAACCATTTTATAGCAGCTAAATCCAATTGCAATAAGTTATCATAAATTGGCGTATCTCCTTGCTTGGTGGAATTATTCGATTCTATAAAACGGTAACTCTTTCGATTTTTGTTAGCGTCCATAAAGATAATCTCATCATTCAAATTAAACGTAACACCACCTTTTGAGAAAAATCGAGCAGTAATTCCCTTTTCATCATTCATTAATTCAATACCATAACTATACGTTCCTCGAACAACTAGCGTTACTTGTTCCGTTTTTAGAACTTGCGTTCCATCAATGGTTTTATTATCTATGATAGATTTACTACAATCTTGAGCCAATAAGGAATTTGAAAAGATTAAAAAACTTATGACTAATAAAGCATGTAAAGCATGACAATAGTTAATTCGTTTCATAATATTAGATTTTAGTTTTCCAACTATTTCTTTTTGATAATTAATTTAACAATAAGTATAATTTGCTAGAAGCTCCTTAGCATAACAATTATTAAAAAATTAATCCGAATACGGAAATAATCAAAAACGTACATTTTTCTGTATTTGACGGACAATACCTAATATTATTTGTTAAATATAAATTTTATCGAAAAAAAACAAACAATTATAGAATAATACCCTACCCCAATTTATAAAATAAAATTGGATATTAAAAATTCATAGAGTGTCTTAAGTCTTGGTTATTCAACGAATGATCATGTGAGATTAGCCTAAAATGGGAGATTTTAACTATTTTTGGCTGTCAGCTAACTTTTTCGGGTAGGTGAAGTTGCGTAAATATATAAAGGATATGTAAAAAATCAAAATTAACAAGAGATTTCTATAAAATTAACGTTTGGATGCCAATAAAAATAAAACGGCCATTCTAACGGCCACTCCATTTTCTACTTGTTCGAGAATTACAGAATGTTCAGAATCTGCCACCTCGCTTGTTATTTCTACTCCTCTATTAATAGGGCCTGGATGCATTATGACAATTTCTTTATCCAAATCATCTAGCATAGATTTAGTAATACCAAAGTATTGAGCATATTCCCGAATAGAGGGGATATATTTGATATCTTGACGCTCTAATTGAATTCTCAGGACATTGGCCACATCACACCATTTAAGGGTTTCTCTGACATTATAAGAAACAGATACTCCTAATTTTTGGATGTATTTAGGAATTAAAGTAGGCGGCCCACAAACCCTAACATTCGCTCCTAATTTTTGTAGACAAAAAATATTACTTAAAGCAACTCTCGAATGTAAAATATCTCCAAAAATAGCAATGTTCTTCCCCCTTAAATCTCCTAATTTTTCTCGCATAGAAAAAGCATCCAACAAAGCTTGTGTGGGATGTTCGTGTGTACCATCTCCTGCATTAATAATATTGGCATCAATATGTTGAGACAAGAAAAAATGTGCTCCCGGAGCTGGATGTCTCATAACCACCATATCCACCTTCATGGAGAGGATATTATTAACGGTATCCAATAAAGTTTCTCCTTTTTTGACAGAAGAAGAAGCGGCAGAGAAATTAACTACATCAGCTGACAATCTTTTTTCCGCTAATTCAAAGGATATTCTTGTGCGAGTGGAATTTTCAAAAAATAAATTGGCGATAGTAACATCTCGAAGAGAAGGGACTTTTTTAATAGGTCGATTGATTACTTCTTTGAAGTTATCTGCAGTCTCAAATATCAATTGGATATCCTCAGCCTTTAGATATTTTATGCCTAAAACATGTTTCGTACTAAGTTCGGTCGCCATTTATTGTTTATTCAAGTTTTAAAACTTGGGTTATAGATTAGACTTTTTAAGCAATCAATCTAATTTTATCTTTTCCATTATCTGCCCATTCTACTTTGACATAAGCTTCATCCAAGGCATCAATAGTCATTCCAACGTAATCACACTGTATAGGAAAATGGCGATTAAATCTACGGTCTACCATAACCATTAATTCAATGTTTTCCGGTCTACCATAATGCTGCAAGGCGGTCATCGCTGCATGTACACTTCGTCCTGTATAAAGTACATCATCCATCAAAATCACCTGTTTCCCTTCAATCAAAAAATCCATTTCTGTACTACTAGCTTTCAAAGGTTTGGTCCTTGTTCGGAAGTCATCTCTATAAAAAGTAATATCTAATTTCCCATAATCTAACTTTTCCAAACCAAGAATGGCTAAAAGCCTAGAATAGATTCGGTCACCCATGAATACGCCTCCTTCTTGAATACCAATTAAGCAAGTATTTTCAAAATTGTCATACTTCTCTATCAATTGGTGACATAGACGTTCAATGGTCAATGCAAATCGTTCATCCTTTAATATAGTCTTGGATTTTTTCATCGGGGCGAAATTATAAATAGTAATCGAAAAAATGAAAATTAAAATGAAAAAATTAATGAATTGTTAGAATGGATAGTTCAGTGTAAACGGTTTTAGAAAAAAATGATGCTAAATAAATTAATCGATTAGGTAGATTTCCAAGTTAATTTTATTTCAATAGAAAGGTCTTAACATCTCTAGCCGACTGCTCCCCTACTTCATCCATTGGTAAATGACCAACATTAGGGTAAATAACTAATTCTGAATTGGGCAAATCACGATGAAATTTTTCGGCATGACTTGCAGGAATAATAATATCTTCTGCCCCCCACATTACAAGGGTTGGGTGCTTAATATTTTTAATGGAGGCACTTCTATCTACTCTCGGAGTTTTCGTTCGGTCAATTAATACTTGCCTATTTCCTGTGCGTCTAATCATATCCATATACAAATCTACTTCTTGTTCACTAGCAAATTTTTGGTCGACATAAGTTCCTTCTAAGGATTGTTTAATAATAGACCTAGGGGTAATTTTAGTGATCAAACCATGCAAAAATTTATATTGTAAAATTTTGAATCCAGAAATAGTCTTTTTGCTGTCCTTAGGGTAACCACCAGCATCAATTAACACTAATTTTTTAACCCTTTCTGGATGAGCTAAGGTATAGGACCATGCTATTCCCCCTCCCATAGAATTTCCTGCGATGTAAAAAGTATCCACTCCAATTTTTGTCAAAAAATCATCTAAAAATTTCACACTCATTTCGGTAGAATATTTTCCTTTTGGATGAGGTCCAGTCAAACCAAATCCAGGTAAATCCATCGCTATCAAATCAAAATCATTGGGTAAAGCTTTCATCCATGCTCGCCAATTCCAAACTTGCCCGCTAAAACCATGTACTAAAACTAATGGATGTCCTTTTCCCTTCCTTTGATAATGGACATTCATGCCATCTATTTCAACATATTGAGAAGTAGCATCTGTATATTTTTTCTTTAAAACTTCTACAGGTATATCTGAATGATAATTCATTGCCAAAAAGCCAATTATTATTAATAGCAATAGCAATAAAAAATAGCTTAGATATTTTAGTAATCTCGACATTTCACAATATTAGTATGGATTTAAAATATCACTAAGGTAATAATAAAACTTAAGTTCAACCTTAGGATTGGAAGCTATCTTTAGGTAAAGCTCTTAATGCTTTTCTCAAGAAGAAAAAACAAATTCCAGCAGATAAAACATCCGCAATAGGAAATGCTATCCAAACACCATTCAATTGGTATACAGAAGGTAAAGTTAAAATAAGTGGAATTAAACAAAATCCTTGTTTGGTCAAGGTCAAAAATAAAGCAGGAATAGCTTTCCCTATCGCTTGGAAATAGGCAGAACCGACTAGTTGTATTAATAAAAGTGGAGTGGCTAAAAAACTTATTCTTATAGCGGGAGCAGTCAAAGCAATCAGTTCTGGGTCAGCTGTAAAAAGAGTCGCAATTTGCTCGGCAAAACATTGAACTATAACAAAAATTAATACCGCGATAAATGTCCCTACTTTGATAGCAATTTTGGCAACCGAACGCACTCTATTCCAATTTTCAGCACCATAATTGAATCCAGCAATTGGCAGAAATCCTTGAGTGATACCCAAAACAGGAAAATTAGCAAACATCATTACACGTTGAATAATACCATAAACAGAGACCGCCAATGCACCACCAAAACTGAATAAAGTATTATTCAAAACAATCGCTAAAATACTTATTACTCCTTGCCTAGCTAAAGTCACACCACCTAAAGAAAATATTTCCGATACAATAGGAAAATCCAATGCTAAATCATTCATTCCAGGAGTTAATTCTGACCTACCAGAAAAAAAAAACCAAAGAGTAAAAATAGCACTAGCAATATAGGAAAAGGTAGTAGCCCAAGCTGCCCCAGCAATTCCCATATCTAAATATATAATAAAAATTGGGTCTAATATTAAATTGAAAACCGCAGGAATCAACATGGTATACATAGCAATCTTAGGAGCTCCTTCTGCCCTAATTACATTATTCGTCATCATTGCCCAAGCAAGAAAAGGAACACCTATTAGAATAATTTGAAAATAAGTTTTGGCATAAGGTAAGATTTCGCCTTTCCCTCCAAAAAGAGTTAACACCTCTTTTTGAAAGATAAACCCCAACGCAAGAAAACTAAAGGCCAAAATCGCAGCAAGAGTAATCTGATTTCCAAATACTTTTTTTGCCTTTTGGGTATCCTCATCCCCTAAAGCACGCGAAATAATAGACCCTCCACCGATACCAATTGCCATCCCCGTACTGGATATTAAGAAGGAAATAGGTAATACAACAGTAATCGCACCGATAGCAACAGCACCTATAAACTGCCCGACAAAAATAGTATCGACTATCATATAGATAGACATGACCATGATACCAACAGAAGCGGGAACTGCTTGTTGAAGTAAAAGTTTTCCAATAGGTAGCGCTCCTAAATTTTCAGATCGGGTCATATAAATTCATTTCAACAAGCAAAGATACATTTAATTGAAATTGCAATTTTTTAGGTCAAAACTTCTTAAAAAAGTAATGTGTAGGACTTACTAAAAAAAAAGCCAATCTAATTGCGAACAATAATTCAGTACCAAATACCTCTCCATTATCCTAAGCACTTACAGGTCAAGGAACAAAACATATTACAAATAAGCATAAAACAAATTATTATTATTCAATAATAATAAAAATTAACTTTTGTATATTTTATTATGCTAAAATTGACATAATTTTGTGAAAACTTAAATCAAGATATATTTTTTTATAAATAATATATCAAACTATTTTTAATAGTTTTTTGATTTTAAAGAGCAAATACAGAAACGAAAGTAATGGGTTTAGTACATACCTCAATTAACAACCACCCTGTCAAATTCAGTCTGCAAATCTGCAGCAAAGAATTTAATTCAGGAGAAAAATCATCTAAAATCACTTTGATGGCTACCTTCTCTATTCACAATATATTTTTCCTTAAAATTTCGAGGCAATACCTTACCTACCTACTTTCAAATTTGAATTTGATTCTACCTTCCGATTGGATAACAAAAAAACATATAACTTAAAAGGCCTCATTGTGTCTTACTTTGGTTAATCCAATAATTTTAGCTGAAAAGTTATTTACTCAAAACATAATGCAATTATGTTTTTTACTTAGTCTTTCAAAACATCAATTCCATTAAAAATAGGGTGAAGTTGTCAGAATTTTTTTGTCAACTTTCACATATCTCGCTATCATTTAAAATTTAAAAACATTTAAAAGAATAAGGCTAAATTTTATTTAGGTTTTTAACAAATTAAATACATTACACTATTGCTAACTCGAGGTAACAATCGTAAATTGAAGAATCATAACAGGTCCACCCTCTTTCTATTTATCGATTTTTTTAGCTAGAAACACGAAAATTAAAACATGGACTTCAACAATCATCTTAAAAATAAATTCTCATTTGTTTCACAAGAGGATTTTAAACAACTAATGACAATCTCCCATGAATATCAATTTAAAAAAGGAGATAAAATTATTGATTTTGGGGAAAAAAAGAAAAAGGTAATTATTATTCTTGAGGGTATTGTTAGAGGATTTATTGTAAACTATCAAGGCAAGGAACTTACAACCTTTATTTACCAAGAATTTGCCGCGTTTGCGGCTTATGAACCATTTTTATTATCTAAACCATCCAATCATGCATTTGAATGTTTAGAACCGACTAAAGTACTGATAATAGATAATAAAGATTTAGAAAACTTGATAAGTACTAATAACCACTTTAAACAATTAAAAGATAAGATAATCATAGAGGGGCTGTTACTCTCTTTTAAGCGCAATGAAAGTTTTATAAAATTAAGTCCAGAAAATAGGTATAAAGATTTTATGAAGAAAAAAAATGGTTTACTTCAAAGAGTTTCTCAAAAACATTTAGCCTCCTACCTAGGCATCACAGCTGTCTCTTTTTCAAGATTAAAGAAGAGAATATATGAGCAGCATGAACTATAATTATTAAAAATTAATTATCTAACAAACTTTTTCTTTGTTAATTTCTACCACTTCTATCAATTATATTAGCACTAGCTTGCTGAGTCCCCGTCATAACAACTTCTTGTAAAGTTACATGATTTGGTTGGGTGGTCATAAAGTATATTACCTCGGCCACATCTTTAGCATTTACAGGTATAAAATCTGTGATTTTTAGGCCGCTTTCTCCTGTTTTTACAGTTGCAAATTCCGTATCTTCAACATAACCGGGCGATACTTGGCTAACCCTTATATTGTATTTATGTAAATCAACCCTCATCGCTTTAGATAAAGCATCAACGGCATGTTTGGTAGCACAATAAACTGCATTATCTGCATAAACTTCTTTTCCTGCTAAAGAACATACATTAATAATATGGCCTTTTCTACGTTTAACCATATGTGGAGCAATTTCTCTAGTGACGTATAAAAGTCCCTTTAGATTTGTATCTATCATTGCTTCCCAATTGGCTATTTCTCCTTCATGAATAGCCGTTTCTCCCTTTGCTAAGCCAGCATTATTAACCAGAATATCAACTGCTTGCCAATCTTCTTCTAGTTCTGCTAAGGCCTCTTGAACGGCTGCTGAGCTTTTAATATCAAATGGAAGCAACCTAACTTTAGAATTAAATTCTTTTTCGAATTGGTCTTTTATTTGAAATAATCGAGAAAACCTTCTACCAGTCAAAATCAACTGATACCCTTCTTTGGCAAATTTAGCTGCTGTAGCTTTACCAATTCCGGAAGTCGCACCTGTAATCAAAGCTATTTTACCATTAGGCTTAGGCCCATTAATTTCTTTTTCTTTAGCTAAACTTATTTCTTCCTTTTCTGGGTCTTCCGTTAAAGTTTCCTGAGAAATATTGGCTTCTGGGTTTACTTCTGGTTTAGGATGAACATTGGCAACTAAATTAGAAATTGTGTAATCTTCTCGTTTTTCAGTGCTTTCATCAATCTTTACAATATTAATACTTTCCCTTTCCTTAGCTTCAACAACTTCTGTTGCTATAGCAAAAGCTTGATCATTAACTGCTGTTTTCAATTCAGGGTTTACCTCAGCCGACTTCATATAAAATTGTAAAGCTTTTTCTTTTTCCCCTCTTTTATGATAAATTACTGCTAAATCATAATTGGCAAAAGGATGTTCTGGAGCTTTTTCTAAAACCTCTTCAAAAGTGAGAATAGCTTCTTGTTCTTTTTCTAAGCTTTCATTCTGTAATAAACCATTTTGATACAAAGCATTTATATTCGTACTATCTAGTTGATATGCTTCTTCTAAGTAACTTGAAGCTGCTTTTGGATTATCCTTAAGATAATTTACTAAAAGCATACCCAATTTGTAGGAGACATTAGGAAATTCTGGATTATCATGATGCACTTTTTCATAATAATTTTTAGCCGTCAAATAATCTCTTTCTGCTTCTGCCAATTCTCCTAAGAAAAATTTAGCTGATAAATTATGTGGTTCTTGTTCCAATAAAAGGGCTAATTGGTTGGAAGCCTCTGTAAAATTATTTTTGTATTTAGCTAAAAAAGCAGCGTATTGGTATCGAACTGACACAAAATTTGGTGCTTCCTTTAAAGTATCTTCTAATAAGGATATACCCGCATCTACTTTA
This sequence comes from uncultured Saprospiraceae bacterium, assembly GCA_938010785.1. GTDB lineage: Bacteria > Bacteroidota > Bacteroidia > Chitinophagales > Saprospiraceae > JAFMDF01. The sequence goes on along the minus strand of CALLVC010000406.1, from coordinate 20,416 downwards.
CCTGATTGCACTAAAGTATTAGCAGATTGCAAGACATCAATTTCGCTAAATTCTTCTATTATTTCCTCCATTTCTTCGCCTTCATCCATGAAATACCCTTCCAATTCATCTTCTTCTTCTATTGCTATTTCGTTAGATAAATTGTTTCTATCTACTCCATTAACCTCTGTAAATAAATCAACATTACCAATATTAGTTATGACTGGCACAGATTCCACAACAGCTTCTTCTTCTATTGTTGACTCGTTAAGCTCACTAGCTTCTTCTTCGATAAATTCTTCTCCCATTAAATCACTTAAAGAAATCATTTCTTCTTCTTCTTCTTCCTCTTCTTTTTCCTCTAGGATGGAATCATTACTTAGTCCATTATGATTAGATTCAATTAATTCATTTTCTGAAGCAGGTAGTTTTTTAGCAAGCTCCAATGCTAATAACTCTGTTTCTGTAAGTGGTCTTTCATTGGAAGTTGCTATATCATCCAAAGAGGTTTCTTCTTCTAAGTCTAAGTCTGTTCCTATTTCTTCTGCCAATTCCCATTCGGGGTCTTGCGCTATTAACTCATTAACTTCTGAATCGTCAATTTTCTCAATAGAAATATCGCTAGGTATTTCTGATGTACCTAAAGGTTCCAAATCTGGTTCTACCCTTTCTTCAATAGGATTTTCCTCCGACGCTGACAATTCTTCAGTCGATAAATTATCTATCTTTTCTTTTTCTGTAATTAAATCATCAAAAGGAAGAAAATTATTGGTAGCTGCTATTGAAGTGCTTGGTTCTGCAACCGAGGTTACATTTTCTACGGTTACTAATTTTTCATCAATTTTTTGATTTTCTGTAGTAACTAGTCTTTCCTCTGGAACTGCTATGGGTTCTTTTTCAATTTCTTCTACAATAGCTGGTGGTGGTACAAAGGCAGTAGTAGAAGATTCTGAAGGCGTTTCAATTGCTCCATTACCATTTTCTGCAACAAATTTAGCGTAGGAAGCCTCATCCCCAAAAATTCTAAAAAATGCTTCGTAGTGGTTGTCAGAAAATTCCGAAAAAGGAAAATAATTGGTATCTCTTAAATTCCTTAAATACTCTCCTACTTCTGAAGAAATGGCTCTAACAACTTTTAGTTTATTTCCAAATTCTTCTTCTTCTTCTTCCGGAATACTCCGTTTCAACTTCCTCAAATCAAGATACTTCTCTTGCCAATAATTCATGTACTTTATGACATTACTGACTTTATCAAACTCAGTAGGAATTAGTTGGCGATTTCCTGAGGCGTCTATTTCTGTACCATCAATGATTATGGGTAAAACTTGTTCATTTTTAATTAAAGTTTGTAAATAGGCTAATCCTTGATTCAAACATAATTGCGATTTCAGAAAATTATCACTGATTATCAATAGACAAGGGCGATTATCATCTACCAATCGAGAATAAAAACTTTCGCCACTTACAAAACTATTACCATCAATTAAATTGAAGGATACGTCTGTACTTTTCAAATCACTAATCAATTTATTAATTAGCTCCTGATTATCAGATATATAGGCAACATTTATCGTCAACTGATTCATTTCTTATTTTCTAAATGCGGTGTAGATAATTTTCTCTATATCAACACTCCCAATTTAATACCACTTTTCAATAGTCATTGAAATATCTACTGTTTTAAACTAAATAATTCAAATCTAGCTTTTTTTCAAAGGATAAATATACGTAGTTTTAGGTTAAATGAGTGCTAAGAATTAGGATAAGAGTAGACAATTAGGCGCAGAAGCACCTAATTTATAGCACTTTAGGTATTCTAGATAATAATACTATAAAAAATCCTTGAAGCAAATGATATGCTTCAAGGATTTTTCGTTCAATTTAATTTTAAAAATAATTGACATGTTTATCAAAGTAGTTGACATTTACATAGTCCCAACGGGACGACATTTTCTAACCTAGGGCGCAAGCCCTAGGGGCATTAATATACTTACAAAGCTATTTCCTTGATGGTCTTCTCAAAATCTGCTATAAACTCATCATATTTACTAGTGGCAGTTCCATTAAATCCAGTATGAATTTTCACCACTTGGTCATTTTTATCAATAAAAATCATGGTCGGATAGGATAAAATATGATTTAACATTGGTAGCGATTTGGCTGCTTCTACTTTATCAGAATACCCTGCTACCACCATTTCATAATCTATTCCGAATTTTTCTTTGTAGCGTTTAATGGCAGCATTAGCCATCGCTTTATCTTTTCGTTTTTCGAAGGCCAGCGCAATAACTTCAATATTAGGATTGGGATTTTTCTTAAAATAATCTACTAAAAATGTAGTCTCCTCTCGACAGTTGGGACACCAAGTACCAAAGATTTGAACAATTTTAGCCTTTCCTTTGTAGGCTTCATCGTCTAAAGAAATCATTTTACCTTCAGGGTTAGGAAAAGAAAAAGCCATTTTATCATACCCTTCTTTTAAAAAGGTCAACTCATTTGGGTCTGTCAATTCAAAATTATCATTCTTTTTGGCTTCCCAAGTCGCGAGATAATGTTTACCTGAACGAAAAGAACCTATCATCGTATTATCCTCTAATATCTTTGCTTCGAAGAGAAAAGCATGAGCTCCATCAAAAACAGATAGGTATAATTTATCTGCTTGAACAGTTCCTTCTAAATATCGGTAATCTCCCGTTTCTGTTCTAAAAGTGCCCCTTAATTCGTTTCCTTCTTGTTTAAATTCTCCGATTCCCGTAAAAATATCATCTGGGTCGTCGGCTCCTTGAAAATGTACTTCCCATTTTCCAGAAACATCAATTTTGGGTGCTTTTTTCAGTTGGGTAAATCGGTGTTTCTTTCCATATTTAGCGACAAAAGGGATTCGGTAATTTTCTCGATTAGTAACCACCCATTCTCCTTCCATCACTCTACTTTCAAACAATCCTTTAATGTAAGACTCGTAAATGGGAAATTTTATCAAGAAAGTATCTTTACCAACTTTTCGGTCCAAGCCAATATAAATATCCTCTTTTGCCACTCTAATCCGTTCATCTCCATTAATAACATCGATGTGAAATTCATTTTCGTTTTCATAGATTACTTCAAAGGTAAAAGGTAAAGACCCATCGGAAGCTTCTTCAAAATCAGCAGGCATATTTTTGATTTTACCACCGTCAGCATCAAAAGAAGTTGGCCGAATATCAAGGGTTGCTCTCCAGTAGCCTGGAGCTAAACCAGTAAATTGATTTGGAATGGTAAAACAACCGACTAGAGATATTAAAAAAAGAGCTATTAAACTTAGACTAAAACGCATGTTGGGTATTTAATTTTTACTTGATTAATGATTTATCATGAAGGTAGTTTCTATGCGAAAAACACATAAATCCTTTCACAAACTTCCGAAAAAAATACTAAACAACAGCTATTCTGTAAAAGATTAAAAATTAAAGTCATTATAAAATCAAAAAAGGAAGTCACTAACATGAGTAGCGCCTTCCTCTTGGATAAAATATGCTATTTCTTGTGAAATACTTTCTTTTAATTCATTAAAGTAAAATCTCCTTTTATTTGCACCTTTCGACCATCTATCATTTCCAATTCTGCTCGATAAACAAAAACAGCAGGTCTTAATGGTTTTCTATTAAAGCTTCCATCCCATCCTAAAGAAGGGTCATTAGGAGAAAAGTTCTTTCTTTGGAAAACTGTTTCTCCCCATCTATTATATACTTCTAAAGTAATAATTTGGTTAACCATTCCTTGCTTCGAAAAGATAGTAAATCGGTCATTACCTGCTTGGCTATCAGTTGGGTTGAAAATATTAGGCACAAAGATATGCGGCGTTTGGTCAACAATTAATCGAACACTAGAATTAGCTTCACAGCCATTTTGGTCGATAACCGTTACCTCATAATCTACACTTTGAAAAGGCTTAGCCATCGGATTTAAACAATCATCACAACTCAATCCAGTGGCAGGAGACCACATTATCTCGGCAACTTGACCAGCAGGAATATTTGTTATAGCCTCTAAATTAGTAGAATCTCCCAAACCAATTTCTTGCTGCAATCCTAAATCGACAAATACCTCATCTGGTTCAATAATTTCTATAATTTCTTCTAATTCGCAATCATTGGCATCTTTGACAACCACATTGTAAGACCCTGGATTTAAATAACTAAAACCAGCTTCCGTATTAAACCGATTTCCACCATCAATAGAATAGGTATAAGGTCCTACCCCACCTACTACTTGCATGACATTAGCTTGCCCTTTATCTCCAAAACATAATGGCTGATTTAAAGCCATATCCACTTCAGTTGGTTTTTCATCAATAATGATTAGCGAAGTTTCTGCCGTACAACCATTATCCATATTTATTATTTCAAGCGTATAAGTTCCAGCAGAACTAACGGCAGGAGAAACAACATTGGTATTGGAAATTATATCCCCATCCACGGTACTCCAATTATACTGAAAATTACTACCCGTACTAGATGCCGAACCATCAATTTCTACCTTTTCTGATTTACAATTAAATACATCTGCTGCCGCCACTATTGCAATTGGAGAAATTGTATCGATTCCGACTTTTACAGTTCCTTTACCTTCACATCCATTCGTTTGGTCAACTACAAATAATAAATAAGTACCTGCCGACCCCATAATGGGATTAATTGGATTAGTCGCATCTACAATATCTCCATCAAATGTTTCCCATCTATAATTAATACTCCCTCCTTGGGTAGAATTAGAAGCATCCAGTTGAACCGTTTGATTCTCACAAGTGATAGAAGGAGAAGTTTCGATTACTACCTGAGGTCGATTTGTATCATCGGTAATCACAACCATATCAATTGCTTCGCACCCATTTACCTCATCTTTCACAAATATTTGATAGGTACCAGCTTCGTTAATTGAAGGAGTCAAGGAATTTTCTCCAGATAAAATGACGCCATCCTCCGTAGTCCATTCGAAGTCATAATCGCGATTATCAGCAACCGTACCATTTAAATCCATTTGACTAATATCACATGTAAAGACCGCTGTTGCTCCTGCTTCTATTTTAGGTGTCAAGGTGTCAATTAAAATATTTACTTGGGCATCTGCTTCACAGAAATTCTCCGTATCCGTAATTTTTAAATTATAAATACCCGGTTCATCAACAGATGGATTCAACGTATTTCTATTTTCCAGAAAATTACCTTCTATTGTCTCCCACACAATCTGATAGTCTTTTTCAGGTGTGGTTAATTCTGTTTTAATCGACACTGCTTTCCTATCACAGGTAAGCGTTTTAGGGTCTACAATCAAAAATTGTGGTTCAACTATATTCTGTGTTACGACTACACTTTTTTCAATCATACAGCCATTGATATTATTGGTAACCAACAAAGTATATTCTCCTGCGACATCAATCTCTGGTTCTAAAATATCTGTGTCTGTTAAAAAGTTTCCATTATCACTTGACCATTCTAAGGTATAATCTACCATTTCTTCCATGATAACCCCTACCAAATTTTGCGTTTCAATCTGGCAGTTTAACTCCATGGGGTCATTCAATTCTATAGCTGGTTGTTCTGTATCTTCTTTGACAAAGGCAGTGGCTGTAGTCGTACAGCCATTCGTTTCATTAAGCACTTCTAGTGTATATGTTCCCTCTTGAGTCACTACAGGTTCTAATCGAGATTCAAACCTTTCTATTCGACCATCTTCTGTATTCCATTGATATTTAAAATTAAATCCTCTACTTGTTCCTATGGCAGTCAAGGTCAATTTATCATTTCGACAACTAATAATATCATCCACTTGAATGTCCGCTAAAGGTTCTTCCAAGTCTGCCATAATTTCTGTCGTCAAAGTTGCCTCACAACCATTTAAATCTGTCACAACCACTGAGTAAGTTCCCCCTTCTAAGTCCGTTGGGTTTTGCATAGTACCTACCCCATTTGACCATGCGTAAGCATAGCCAGGGGTTCCTCCCTCTACTTCTAAATCAATACTTCCAGCATTGGGATTATAACAATTAGCAAGACCATTGGGTATAATTGTAGCCTCCAATTTATCAGGTTTAGTAATCGTAAACATTTCTACTGATTCACATCCTAGCTCATTGGTTACGGTAACCTCAAAATCGCCTTCTTCCAAATTTTCCAATTTATTCTCATTTGCTCCATTTCCCCATAGGTATTGATAAGTTCCATTATCCGTATCCATTGTCAATTCAATAAATCCATCCGTAGATTTATGACATTTAGGGTTACTTGCTTTGTATTCAATATTGACTTCAGTTGTAACTATTTCAGCGGTTCCCTCTCCTGTTCCAACACAACCACTCGAAGTCATGGCAATCGCTTCATAAATTCCAGCTTCTACTTCTGGTAACTGGAAATTTGCTTCATTAATATTAGAAATATTTCGCGTTTCTCCATTAAATTCATATTCCAAAGAATAGGGACCACTTCCAGTAAAATTGACTTCAATTTGACTAGTAGCTTCATCATTACAAATCAATACATCGCCAGACATTTTAGCAACTTGTTCGTCAATAGTCACTTCGATTTGTCCCATTGAAGAAATGCCACACTCATCCGTTACGGTGACAAAATAGGTCGTAGGTTCATCAATTTGAGCGGATATAGTAGAAGTTGTTTCGTCGGTCGACCATTCATAAGTAAAATCACCAACACCACCTTCTATCTGAGGGCTTATATCCACGGAACCGCCTGGGCAGGTGGCTAATTCATCAAAATTAACAATTGGTTCTTCTGGTTCTACAATAATTAATTCCGTCATTATGCCTTCACAAGTACAAGCAGATTCTAATTCAAAAACAATAGATTCTGGGCCCTCTGCTATACCATCATCAAAAACGGTTACAGGAACTTTAATACTATCTTGTCCTACTGGAATAATTACAGGAGAAGGGATGGCAGAGTAATCAACATTAGCAGTTGCCGTACTAGTTGGGGAAATATTAAATGGAACAATTTGCCGTTTCGTTCTATCACTATCTTCTGTTCGTTTAAAAACGAAGAAAGACTCTTGGCAAGATTCGTAAACTAAATTGCTATCAGGAAAAGAGGCATTAGGAATTTCAGTAGACAATTCAGCAGGGTCTCCTAACTTAAAACTATTAGCCCCTAGAAAAACAGCGGAATCAAATTTTTTGTCCCCTACATCTCCAAGTGCTAATTTAATATGGTAAGTTTCACAAGGAATTACATCTACAGTGGCTGTAAAAACATTGGTAAATCCATCGTATTCTAATTCGCTTTTGGCGACAGCAGCAGCAAATATTTCACCGAACGCACATCCACCTGTTAAAGCCTGTAGTCCTGGAGTATTGTTATTATATAAAGGTCTATTATTTTTCCAATTAATATTATTAATAGATACATAGTCGTTTGTTCCAGGAATAGTGGCTATGTTTATTCCATCATTCGAAAATGGACCGTCAATACCAGGTCCACTAACAAAGAATCCAAAAACATCATTATAGGAAGAATTTGAATAATCACAATATTCTTCTGATGCCCACACATATTCAAAACTTACTTTATCTGAGGTCGGAGTAAAATCGAACTCTATAACCGATACATCTCTAGTTGTTCTTAATTGAGACCCAATAATTCTTAACAAGGTATTCAAATCGTCATCTCCATCATTTCCTGAAAATTCGGTAGTAGTGCTAGTCATTGTATTAGGTCCGCTACATTTACTTACATCTCCAGTTGCAAGAATAATTCCGTCTGTCAATCCAACTACATCTCCTTGTGAAAATACACCTCGTGCAATATCTGGACCAACAAATTCAATATTATCCACATCATAACATCCTCCAGCTACAAATACATCTTTTATAAGATAGTCTGCACTTTGACCTGATGTAGCTTGAATTACTGGACCTCTAGCAACTGCTGCGTTATTAGGACAGGTGGTACATTGAATAGCACCATAATAACTATTGACAGGATTGTCAACACATGGGGTCTTTAAGGATATTTTTTCAGTAGCCTTTGTCGCTACAAAATCCAAAATAAATTGCTCGGACGTCTCTCTACCTACTTCATAAGGAATGTCCATTTTTGCAATAGGCAAACAGCTTTCCGCATTTTCAATCAAAAATTGCAGGGCATATTTTTGACCTCGAATCAAATTCTCCACAATTATTTCTTTATTTAAAGATTCTTGCGAAATTTTTTGATATTTTGGCGCTTCTGCAAGCGACTCAGCATTTTGGATGGATTGGGCAAATAACGGGGATCGTCCTAATAGAAAAAATAGGAAAATTACGAATTTTGTAGTGTGTCTTGCCATGATTGATTTTCGGTTGATGGTGTAAATAGCATATTTCACAAGTGAAGATAGATTACAATACCTTTGTTCCACATTTCAGACCTAGTTAAAAATGCCAGTAGTTTACATAACTGTTTTTTTTAATGTTAAACAATATGATTCCGTACTTAAAATTAGAAAATATTGCCTTCTCACATGCTCAAAAATCATTTTTTGATGAACTAAATTGGACCGTCGAACAAGGAGAAAATTGGATTATCACGGGTAAAATTGGTTCAGGCAAAACAAGTTTAGTACAAGCTTTGGCTGGCAAGTATTATCTTACTAAGGGCAAACTCTCTTACCCTTGGCTTGAAGCCAATCATCCTGAAATTAAATCTACTTATGAACTGAAAAGGAAATGTATTAAAGTCGTCTCTTTTAAAGATGACTCTAGAGCCTTTGACCCCCATTCTTTTTTCTATTCTCAACGATTTAATTCTTTTGCAGCAGATGGTACCGTAACCGTTTGGGAATATTTAATGGAAGCAGGCTATTCGGAATACGAAAAGGCACATGTAGATTTAATCAAACGAACAGGTGTCTTTGACTTACAAGATTTAGAGCGTATAAAATTATCAAGTGGACAATCTCGCAAACTATTGATTACCAGTGCTATCCTTCAACAACCAAAACTATTAATCATTGACAATCCCTACATGGGCTTAGATGCCAAAAGCAGGACAGAATTCAATGATTTGCTGGATGATTTGGTAGAAAACCAAGACATTCAATTGATTCTTGCAGGACAATATGACGTTTTACCCAAGTGTATTTCCCGTGAATTAGAACTAGAAAATTTCCAAATTAAATATGAAGGAATCGTCAGAAAATCTGATTTCGAAGCCCAAAAAACTAAACCACTTGCCCCTTATGGCAAACATTTCTCTATCCTATCGCCTAAAGAATTAGCCAATGCCAAAGCCGATTCTGACCAAAAAAATCAAGCAGATATCCTGAAAAAATTAAAGCCGTTTTTTGAACAACCAAATAACTTAGCTGAATGGGATTATATATTTTCTTTAAAAAATACTTCTGTAGCCTATTTTGGCAAGAAGATTTTAGATACCATTAATTGGTCCGTTAAGCCCGGAGAAAAATGGGCACTCTTTGGCGCCAACGGTTCTGGCAAGTCTACCCTACTTTCCTTATTATTTGGAGACCATCCACAAGCCTATGCTAATGACATTCATTTATTTGACCAAAAAAGAGGCGTGGGTCAGAATATCTGGGACATCAAAAAAAGAACAGGCTTCACTTCTTCAGAATTACATTATTTTTTCAATGCTAAATTAACAGCCGAGCAAGCAATTATCACAGGTTTATTTGACCATGTTTACCTCAAACGACAACCTACCCAGCAAGAACAAGCCTTAGTTGATTTAATGATGGAATATTTTGGAATTTTGGGTTTAAAGGAGCGCTTTTTCCAGAAATTATCAACTGGGGAGCAACGAATTTTGTTATTAATTAGAGCCTTAATCAAAAATCCACCATTAATTTTGTTGGATGAACCATTTCAAGGTTTTGATTTAGCTACAATTGAAAAAGCTAAAGTTTTGTTGAATAGTATTTTAAGTGAGCAACATACGCTTGTTTTTATTACGCATTATGAGCGGGAGATACCTGAGATTGTTGGGAAGCGGTTTGTATTGTAGGTTTAGGTTACTACTTATTTTGATAAATTAAAAAAAAGAATATTCTTCAAAGGGAACCCTTACCCAAAAGGTCATAAAATCAAAGAATTCGTTTGGGATGGTCGATTGAAAAAAAATCAAGGGCTAATTTTCGATTTTCATCTTGTAACAGATGATTACTATGCAGAAGATGATTCAGCATACGAAGAGGAATATTACAAAGAAAAATGATTTATTGGATTAGGGCCAACTAAATATCGCAAAATTAGGAATCAAATACTAATTTATTAGGTATAACCGTAAAGTAGCCTTAAATTAGCGAATTTTCGCTTTTAGTTAGCACATAATTTAAAATTAAATACTGATAGAATGGCAAATACTTCAATGTGGACAGGGTCCGACAAATATTTATGTGACGCAGAATTAGCACAGGCATTTCATATGTCAAGAGTGCTTGGAATGCCTTTATTAATGGAAGGAGAACCGGGAACAGGCAAGACAGAATTACCTATCCAATTCGCCAAAGACAATAATATAGAGTTGTTTGTTTATCCCGTAGGTTCCAAGAGTACCGTGGAGCAATTCGTGGCTAAATTTGACCACGTTAAGTACTTAAGAGATTCTCAGATTGAGGTATTAAACGCCCAGAGAGATGAAAAAGGATTGGACAAAAAATTAAGTACAGGCGGAAGAAGTACCGAGCGATTAGACGATTATGTACTAATGGGACCAGGCGCAAAAGCTTATTCAAAGCCCAATTCTGTTTTGTTAATAGATGAAATTGATAAAGCACCTAGAGAATTTCCGAATGATTTACTGTATGCTTTAAGTCACAGAAAATTTATATTACCAGAATCTGGCAAAGAAATTTCTGTGAGTGAAGAAGATATGCCTGCTATCGTTATTACGAGTAATCGGGAACAGGAATTACCAACTGCTTTTAAAGGGCGTTGTATTTATCATTATATCTCTTTCCCTTCACCAGAGATGATGTTGGAAATTGTGCATAAACACTATCCTGGTGCAGATGCAGAAATCGTGCAAAAAGCAATTCAATTATTTTACCAAGTAAGACATTTAGGCTTGGAAAGAGCACCAAGCACTAGAGAATTATTAAATTGGTTGAAGTATTTGAATACCTTTAAAAAGGACAAAAGTCTTGAAAAATTAGTCGCTATGGACGGTATGGGTGTGTTAGTCAAAACCCAAGCAGACATGAAGATTTTAGAAAGAAATAGAGCGCAGTTGAAAATATAAGTTATGAATTATGAGTGATGAGTAACTCCACTTGAAAGGCAATTACACGAAACCTTTCAAGAGAATCAGTTATGATTATCAATAAATTCATCACTCAACTCATCACTCACAACTCATCACTCATAACTAAAGAAATATGTTTCCATCCTTACCACATACTTTTCGAAAGCATAAATTGAATGCGGATGTACGAACGCTTTTGCAGTTACGTAGGTCTATGGACAAAGGCTTAGTCAATACCTTAGGGGATATTTATTTGGTACTCAAGGCATTAATCACTAATGACCCAAAAGAATTTGGTCCCTATACGGCTGCATTCTACGAATATTTTTTGTCCGTAGAAATAAAAAACGGAGAGACTTTAGAAAGTGCGTTGGTTCGTTCTGAAACGTTTCAGGAATGGAAAAAGAGCTTGATGGATGAAGAAGATGATGGGAATATGCCTGACATAAAAGAGCTGGTTGACCGATTTTTAGATGAAGTACACATCAGTACTTACGACATCAAAAAAATCTTAGATGCCAATGAGATACTTAGTAAGGATGACCCGAATCAAGTCGATACGGCTAACGCAGATACCGACCCAGGGCAACCAGATAGAATCGATAAAATGGTAGACTATCGGAATATTTCGATGGAAGAATTAAAGCGTAGAATGGAAGCAGTTGCCAAGCAGCAAAAAGGAAAGCATAATGGCGGAACCCACTGGATTGGCTCTGGAGGAGCATCCCCTTACGGAAATAATGGCGCTGCGCCGGGAGGCATTAGAGTTGGTGGTGGTGGCGGAGGCAAAATGGCCCGTAAAGTAGTCAATGACCGTCGATTCTACCCTGCTGATGGCAAAGCCATTTTAAAAGATGATAATATTGATGCTGCTTTAGCGATTTTAAAAGGAATTGAGGATGAGTCCGCAGAAATCATTTTAGATATTCCGACGACTATCAATGAAGGCTTGAAAGCAGGTGGGATATTTCTACCTTATGAAAAAGAAAAATTGAATCACAAAGTCCAGGTAATTTTGATGATTGATAATGGTGGGCTTTCAATGACTCCCTACATCAAAGCGGTACAGAAACTTTTTTCGAAAATGAAAACCCGTTTTGCCCATGATCTTAAAACTTATTACTACCATAATACCATTTATAACGGGGCTTATAAAGATGTTCGCCGAACCCAATTTGTTCCAATAGATAAAATTGCCAACGAAGATAAAAATTATAGTTTATTTGTTATTGGAGACGCAGATATGGCGCCTTATGAGTTGGGTCGAACGAGTATTGAATCATGGGAAGTACTGACCAAAAAATATAAGCGAATCGCTTGGATGAATCCAATGGCAGAAAAATATTGGTATTCTTCTGATACCATTCCTGTCTTGAAAAGAGTGATGCCAATGTATCCGCTTACCCCTGATGGGATTGAAAAGGCAGTGGCGGAGATGAATCGAAAGCGAAAGTATAGTAAAAAATAAAGCATAGGGCAAGGGGCATAGCGTGGATTCATTCGGCAAATGTCATTGATACTTTTGTGAGTCTTTTTTGTGTTCTACGGTACCTTTTCTACCTGCCTGCCGCCAAAAGCAGGGTTCAAAAAAATAAAATCCTTCTAAATCTGATTAAACTAACTTATTGAGAATCAATAGTTTCTTAAAAGCTGCAAAAAATACCACTACGCTCCCCTCGAAAATATCCCAAAAATGACCTATTTTGAGGTAAATTATTACCAACAAACTGATGTCATGAAACAACTACTCGTTTACTTTTTCTTCCTCTATGCTCTTCCTTTATTCAGTCAAACCACGACCCTTATCAATTATGAAGTGACGTTAATCGGGCCAAGAAACACCGACTTGCACCATCGAGTACAAATTGATTATTATGTAGACTATTTTATGTTTTTGGAAGAAGAAGTAGATACTTGGTTAGGAGAAATCAATCGAGACTTGAGGGCCATTCGGAAAAGAAATAAGAATAGGATTATCAAAAAGAAACCTATAAAAACAAGAGATTATCCTGCATGGAAAAATAATAATGAAATAAAAAAAGATTTAGAAGCAGACAAAAACACCATTCAAGAATATATTGCATATTGGGAAAATTTTGATTTCTCTAAACCAGATTCTGCGGTACAAGTGTTTATGGAAAATTTTGACGAAAACCTTTGCTATGACTTAATTTCTCAAGAAATAGTATTAGCCCCTAAAGAATACAAAATCCAACTATTTGAACCAGAATCGGACCTATTTATTTGGTATGAATTCATTAAAAAAGAATCCTTTACCTGTCCAACTGATTATGAAAACAAAGGAAAAACTTGCGCTAAAAGAATGGAATTAGCCATAGAAAAAGAAAACCCTCCTGTATTTTTAATCCAAAATCAACTGACCGATTTGCCTTTTCATTTGGATGGGTATAAACAGATAACCTGTCGATAGCACTAGCCAGCTGGCGCAGAGGGAGAGAAAGCCCATGCAAACCTTAAAATTTTATAGAAAAAAGATAACAAATTATTTCTCTTCCCCCCTAATGCTAGATGCAGGATACTAAATGCTGACATGCCAAAAACAGCTTACTATCTTTCAAGATTTCATATAGAACTGAGTCTGCCTACTGCCCCTTCGGCTTCCTCAATCGTATCAACCCTTCCTGCACCACAGAAGCCACCAACTTCCCTTCTTGATTAAAGAAATTTCCTCGATTAAATCCTCTGCTATTAGAAGCCGCAGGACTATCTAAAGAATAGAGCAACCAGTCATCCATTTTTATATCGTGATGAAACCACATAGCATGGTCTAAACTCGCCATTTGCATAAATTCTCGTTTAAAATTAGCCCTATGTGGAAGCAAAGAGGTCCCCATTAAATTATAATCAGAAGCATAAGCTAGTACTTCCTTATGAATCCGTTGGTCATCAGGAAGTGCATCTTTAGCTTTTAACCAAATATGTCGAAAGGGTCTTTCTTTTTTAGGCTTTGTTGGGTCAAACCTTTCAACTGGTCTAAAATCAATTGGTCGGTCTATCTGGTAACGTTTGTACAAATCAGGCATCTCTTTTTTATACTTTGCCGCCCATTCTCTATCAGAAATCAATGCTTGTGGAGAAGGAACATTAGGCATACTAATTTGATGTTCAAATCCTTTTTCAGCAATTTGGAAGGAGGCAGCTAAGTTAAATATAGCTTTCCCTTTCTGAACCGCCACTACCCTTCTGGTGGTGAAACTTCGTCCATCTCGAATCGTGTCTACCTGAAAAATGATAGGTACATTAATATCACCAGCTAAAATAAAATAGCCATGTAAAGAATGTAAAAGTCGGTCTTCAGGTACTGTACGTCTAGCAGCATGAACAGCTTGCGCCATTACCTGTCCACCAAAAACTCTTCCCCAAGGGGTTTTATAATTTTGACCTCGATAAATATTCTCATCAATCTGTTCTAAATTTAATAATTCCACTAATTCCTTAGACGTCTTCATATTACAAAAAATTACATTTTTATTATCGACAAAAAACAACTTTTGCATTAAGTTTTTGCCGTTTTTTAGCTTTTTTAATTTAAAAGTTCGATAGTGCGAAAGTACGGATTTATAGATTAAATAAATAATCCGTAAAACTTGCTGATTTTTCTTACAAATAACCGATATTCGCAGTTCATAAAATTAGTATAAAAAACCTAATTTTGATTTTCCTGACTTACTTAATCTATTTAAATGACTAATTTACAAGTTGATAATTTATTTTCTGTTAAAGATAAAACGGTATTAATCACTGGAGGTTCCAGAGGAATTGGGCTGATGATTGCGTCTACCTTTGTAAAAAATGGTGCTAAGGTATATATTTCTTCTAGAAATGCCGAGGTATGTATGGCGGTAGAAAAAGAATTATCCAAGATTGGAACATGTATCGCTATTCCAGCTGATTTATCAAATGGAGAAGGTCGAGCAAAATTAGTGAAAGAAATATCTTCAAAAGAAAATAAGCTAGATGTATTAATCAATAATGCAGGTGCTAATTGGAGTGCTCCTTTCAAAGAATACCCTGAGCATGGTTATGATAAAATAATGAACATCAATGTTAAACCAGTTTTTTATTTAACTCAGGATATGATGCCAATGCTCGAAGCAGCAGCAAGTATTGAAACGCCAGCCAGAGTAATTAATATTGGGTCAATTGATGGGGTAAGAGTTTCGACGATTGACAACTCCGCCTATGGAATGAGCAAAGCAGCAGTTCATCACCTAACTAAGATTTTAGCGGTAAAATTTGCTGGAAAAGGAATCACCGTTAATGCCATCGCACCAGGTCCATTTCCAAGCAAGATGACTAAATCCATGTTGGATAATGTCCAGCCAATGATTGAAAAAGCGAATCCAATGCGTCGAATTGGGCGAGCAGGAGATATGGGCGGAATTGCTACCTTTTTAGCTTCTGATGCAGGTTCATTTTTGAATGGGACGGTGATTCCTGTGGATGGCGGGATGCATTTGATGTCTGCGATGTAGGGTTAGGGCGAAAAATTGGAAATGCCCAAAAATGGTTGACAAGCATGTCCCCAACTTTAAGATTTAAACAGCAACTAACTTCCTAAAGCTGATAAAATATGAATACCACTTTCCAAACCATCAGTCCAATTGACGGCAGTGTTTATATAGAAAGAGCAACTGCCAGCGAAAAAGAAATTAAATCAACTATTGCAACGGCACAGAAAGCCCGGAAAGGTTGGCAAAACACCAGCATACAAGAACGTGCTACCTTATGTCGAAAAATCGTTGATTATTTTTTAGCCAATGCAGATACAATGGCAGAAGAGTTAACTTGGCAAATGGGGCGTCCAATTCGATATACGCCTTTTGAAATTACTAAAGGATTTAAAGAACGGGCGGAACATATGATTGCCATTGCTGAACAATCTTTAGCAGATGTTAAAGTGTCTGAGAAAGCAAGTTTCCAACGATTTATTCGGAGGGAAGCTTTAGGAACAGTACTCGTATTAGCCCCTTGGAATTATCCGTATTTGACCTCTGTCAATGCCATTATTCCAGCGATTATGGCAGGCAATACTGTCATTCTTAAACATGCCACTCAAACACCATTGTGTGCAGAACGCTATGCTAAAGCCTTTGAATATGCTGGTTTTCCAGAAGGTGTTTTTCAGTTTATCCATGTTACGCACGCACAGGTGAGCAATATGGTTAAAGATAAAAGAATTGACTATGTAGCGTTTACAGGTTCTGTGGGAGGCGGTGCAGCGGTTCAGCAAGCAATGGGTAGTCGATTTATCAATGCAGGTTTAGAATTAGGCGGTAAAGACCCTGCTTATGTACGCGCCGACGCCAATTTAGACCATGCAGTAGAAAATTTAGTAGACGGTGCTTTCTTCAATTCAGGTCAATCTTGTTGTGGCATTGAACGAATTTATGTTCATGAAAATCTATACGATAAATTTGTAGCTGGATTTGTAGATTTAACAAAAACCTATAAGCTAGGAAATCCCTTAGATGCCGAAATGACATTAGGTCCAATGGTAAAAACTGCTGCTGCCAATTTCGCACAAGCTCAAGTCCAAAAAGCAGTTGCAGCAGGTGCTAAATCATTAGTAGACCCTACTCTATTCTCTGCACACAAAATCAATTCGCCTTATATGGCTCCTCAAGTTTTGATAGACGTTAATCATCAAATGAAGGTGATGTTGGAAGAAACTTTTGCCCCTGTAGTAGGCATTATGCCCGTTAAAAATGATACGGAAGCCATTCGATTAATGAATGATAGTCAATACGGTCTTACCGCATCGGTTTGGACAATGGATAGCGATGCTGCCCTAACCATCGGTAACCAAATCGAAACAGGCACATTTTTCATGAATCGTTGTGATTATTTGGACCCCGAATTAGCTTGGACAGGGGTTAAAAATAGTGGGAGGGGTTGTACTTTATCTGCATTAGGTTATGAGGTATTGACACGGCCAAAGTCTTTTCATTTAAGGTCAATTTAAAATTAAAACATAAAGTAATTCATTTGTTTATAAGAACATAAAATCAAAGACATATGCTGGTGGTTCGATTAACTTCGAGCCACCAGTTTTTAATTATTTTTAAAAAAAAGCAGTATTTCTGCAAAAGTTTTAGCAATTTTGGAATATCCTCTCCCAATTCACCTTTCTCTTTTGTTTATTTTAATTCTACGAATACGACTATGCGATTATTTCTGAATCTCTTTTTGCTACTTTTCTGCCAATTTACTGTATTTAGTCAAGTTGGCTATACTGCCAATGATAGAATCTTACCTTACCAAGGCAATTTTAGATATGGTGTAAACTTAGGATACTACCCTCCGTGGCAAGACCAACAACTAGCAGAAATTGCCGCAGGAGATGCTTCCATGGGCTTAAGTGGCGTTGGCGTAAATTCCGTTAGACCTGCTCTATTTGAACACTTTTTTGATTATTGGGGCTATGATGTCAGAAAAGAAGCATTCGACCGCTACGAATCCTTAGGCATGACAGAAAATGTCGGTTTTTTAGGTTATCCCTCTGACGAGCATAGAGATAAATCTACTTTTTGTCCAAATGATGAAAATAGAGAAACCGCCGTTTTTAAAAATTTGTATGAACCCATCTGGGATAATGGCGAAAATGGCACTCCTGTAAATGATGAAAACTATTATGCACTGTATGTTTACAGGATAGTTAATCAATACAAGGGACAGATTCGTTTTTGGGAAGTCTGGAATGAGCCTGACTTTGATTACGCCTCTAATGCCTGGAAAAACCCGGGTGAAGATGGAAATTGGTGGGAAAATATGCCCTTACCTTGTTCTTATGCTTTGCAAGCACCTGCCCAATACTATAATCGAATTTTAAGAATCAGTTATGAAGTAATTAAATCCATTGACCCTTCCTTATATGTAGCTACGGGTGGATTGGGCTATCCAAGTTTTTTAGATGTTATATTAAGGAATACAGATAATCCGGATGAAGGTAAAGTTACTGCCGAATATCCACTGAGCGGAGGTGCCTATTTTGACGTATTAAGTTTTCATTCCTATCCTCATATTGATGGAAGTGTAAGACAATGGAGCAATGAAATATGGGGTTTCCAATATGACAGACATTCAGATGCAGCAGTCGCAGGATTTGTAAAACGGAAAAGAGAATTTGAGGATGTTTTGACGAAGTACGGCTATGATGGTCAACAATTCCCAAAAAAAGAATGGATTTGTACGGAAACGACGATTCCTAGAGTGAAATTTGAAGATAATATGGGTTCAGAATTGGCACACACTAATTATATCATTAAATCTTTGGTCGCAGCTCAAAAAGAAAAATTGCATCAATACCATATTTATACGATGGCAGATTCCAAGACAGTCGCCGATGCCACTAGTCCTTATGATTTAATGGGTTTGTTTTATGCTATTCAAGATGTGGAACCGTACCAACACACGCCCACAGTTGGTGGAATTGCCTATAAAACGACGTCTGAACTGTTATACGGATGGCGATACGATGCAGAACAAACCGCTCGATTAAAATTGCCTACGACTATTGATGGTGGCGCTTTTCGAAATAACAAGGGGGAATTCACTTATGTTCTTTGGGCAAAAACTACTACGGATGAAAATGAATTAATCTCTGCTCCCCTAACCTTTTCTAAAATTTTCAATTTCCAAAATTTAGAACGAATGGAATGGAATTTTTCGGAAACAAAGGAAGTAAAGAAAGTAAGTGCACTTTATCTTCAATTAAATGGGTCACCTAGTTTTTTCCGCGCTTCAAATGAGGCAGCAGTCATCTCGGCTGGATTAAGTCCTTTTATTCGATTAGATGGAAATAATTCCTTAAGTTTATTATTACCAAAAGCATCCGAGGTAAGTATTAATATTTTAAATAACAAAGGTGTATTAATCAAAAATCTAATAAAATCAAAAGGTTTAACTTCTGGAACTCACCAATTTCCTTTCCAAATAAATAAACCAGGAGTCTATATTATTCAAACAGAAATTGATGGAAAAAAGGCACTTAAAAAAGTAGTACTTCCTATGAAATAAGGATTGCGAAATAAAGTAGGATATTAGTAAAAAAGAGTTATATTGAGCGACTTTTTAATCAAAAATAACTGAAAAAATATGTCTTCGCAAAGAGAATTTGATGTTATAGTTTGGGGTGCCTCAGGTTTTACCGGTCGTTTGGTAGCCGAATATATTTTTAATAAATACGGGGTAAATAAAACCGTAAAATGGGCAATGGCTGGTAGAAATGCCGAAAAATTAGAAAAAGTAAGAGCAGAAATGGCTGATGATACTGTTCCCTTAATCCTAGCGGATAGTCAGGATATAGCAAGTTTAGATGCCATGTGTCAAAAAGCTACAGTCATTTGCACCACCGTTGGACCTTATGCTAAATACGGAAATAAATTAGTTGAAGCTTGTATTAAAAATAAAACTCATTATTGTGATTTGGCGGGTGAGGTACAATGGATGCGTAGAATGATTGACCAACATCAAACTGCTGCCGTTGCTGCTGGTGCTAAAATAGTACATACCTGTGGATTCGATTCTATTCCATCTGATATGGGGGTGTACTTCATGCAGCGAGAAATAAAAAAACAAACTGGACAATATGCCGCGTCCATTAATATGCGGGTAAAAGCGATGAAAGGTGGAATGAGTGGCGGAACTTATGCTAGTATGTCCGTAATGAAAGAAGAAGCGGCAAAAGATAAAAGTATATATAAAGTATTAACCAATCCATATAGTCTAAATCCAGAGGGGGAAAGAAGCGGTCCAGATAAAAAAGATTTGGCTAAGGTCGTTTATGATGACGTCTCTAAGAGTTGGCTTATACCTTTCATTATGGCAGGGATTAACACCAAAGTAGTCCGACGAAGTAATGCATTGGCCAATTATCCCTATGGAAAAGATTTTCTCTATGATGAAGCCATGATGACAGGAGATGGTTTTGGTGGACGTATAAAAGGGTACTCAACTGCTGCTGCTATGGGTGTAGTGATGATGGCAAAGCCGGGTTCTCTTTTAAAAAAGGGAGTCGATAAAATGCTACCAGAACCTGGAGAAGGTCCAAACGAAAAAGAACGCGAAAATGGTTTTTATAACCTATTATTTATTGGTAATATGCCAGATGGCTCTACAATTCGTGGAAAGGTAACGGGAG
This sequence comes from uncultured Saprospiraceae bacterium, assembly GCA_938010785.1. Taxonomy (GTDB): domain Bacteria; phylum Bacteroidota; class Bacteroidia; order Chitinophagales; family Saprospiraceae; genus JAFMDF01. The sequence continues at coordinate 43 of CALLVC010000406.1, read as the reverse complement.
ATAGAGACCCCGGTTATGGTTCTACTTCTAAAATGATAGCAGA
>CALLVC010000405.1 GCA_938010785.1 uncultured Saprospiraceae bacterium | reverse complement strand
GTGCCTTGCATAATGTGCTTAGAAAAATCATCCATCTGTAAACCTTGTTGGCTTTGGTGTGGAAATTCCAACACTTTTCCATCAGATGTTCGCCCGCTCAATGGTCCATAATTATTCGCAGGATTTAGTTCTACCCAACCCTTATCAAAGCTGGAAAACAAACGATTGATATTGGTATTATGAGACGTAAAAATATTACCCACTGCTCCGTTTGGAAATTCAAATTGAGCGGTTATCGTTTCATCTGTATCCTTAAAATACTCTGGTCTAGTGCTAAACTCTTGTGCCGTTACCGAACTAGGATTCATCCCTGTTCCATAAATGGCACTTTGGATGGAATAAACGCCCATATTCATCAATGCCCCTCCACCTGATAGCGCTTTATTTAAACGCCATTGCTCTGGATTCGACGTTGAACGGTAAGCCGCATCTGCCGCAACGTATCGCACCTCTCCATACGTCTTTTCTTTGACTATTCTCATCAATTCCTGCGTATAAGGTTCGGAATGTAACCGATACCCCACACTCAATTTTACACCTGCTTTTTTGCAAGCATCAATTATCGCATCACATTCCTCCACACTTACCGCCATCGGCTTTTCACAAATGACATGCTTTCCTGCTTTGGCTGCTCGAATACTAAAATCTGCATGCATTGAGTTTGGTAAGACTACATACACGATGTCAATCTCCTCATTATTAGCAATCGTATCGAAGTTATCATAATTATAAATATTGGCTTTTGGAATATTATACTTGTCTGCCCATATCTGTTCTTTCTCAGGGGTTCCCGTGACAATACCTGCTAACCGACAATGCGTGGTGTCTTGTAAGGCTGGCGCTAACTGGTATTCGCTATAGCGACCTAAGCCCACTAAGGCAATGCCTAGTTTTTTATCTGCTGGCTTTTCTACCGCACAGGCATTGGGAGCATTGACCATCATACCTAAGCCTAAAGTAAGGGTGGTGTTAAAGGTTCTTCTTGATATTTTTTTCATGATGTGGTGTTTGATTTGGAATGAGGGCTAAGATAGGGAAAATCTATATATATATCTTCTGTTCCTAAACTCTATCTATCCTTAATTTTCAAAGTCGTTCAAGAGGTACAATTCATTTGTATTTTTTGAACGATTTTTTTTATGGATTAATGATTGATGAAGTAGCAAAAATTTAGAATTAATTAGTTTTCGTAAAATCTAATATATTCCTTCAGTTCTCCTTCCTGATTTACAGAATAGGCTTTTGAAGATGCCATATCTACTAAATAAAACCCTTTAGAGTTAGATACTCTTTGATACTTAGCTGATTCATTGAGTTTTAATTTTTTATCGGTATGTATTGTCCAACTTTGTATGATAAAGGTCTCTCCATCATCACTTTCAAATATAGTCAAGGTAGAATTTTTTAAAGGTCTGATTTCTGCCTCAATGCCCTGCAAACTATCCAAAATAAAGCCTGCTTCTATTTCGACTCTATGAAGCCTCACATTATCATTGGGTACTTCTACTACAACAGTTGGGCTATCGTATATTTTTATAAAGGAAGTAGAGAAGTCTTCTTTTAAAGTACTTAAATTATAGGTGGCTTGATAACTTATCTGAGCGTTTGGATGCGATTTTAAGCTTTCCCAGATTTTCTTCGCGTCTTCTTTCTTTCCTGTTTTCACATATGCAATAGCTAGTGCAAGCTTTAATTTAGCCTTTTGTTCGTTGTCAGCTCCCATAAAACTAGCTGTTTTCATTAGCTGATTTTTTTTATAATAACTTACTGGACTTTCACAATCTTTACATAAATCCAACCTCAAACTCAAAACACTTATCATATTGATATCATCTATTAAATAATTAAAATCGATTTTACCTACCTCTTTTAGATACTTTTTAGCATTATCCAGCATCTGCATTCGATATGCTTGTTCTGCTTTAGTTAAATCTTCTCCTCCTCTATCTATTTTAGGTCTTCTCAGTCGAGTTTGAGCATCAATTTCAAAAGGATAAAGATATATATCTACATTTTTCTTCGTAAAATTCATAGCTTCTAATGCATAATTTACACCTAGATTATTGTAAATCTCTCTTCCTTTGTAAAATTGTAATATATACTGATAAGAGGAGGCTGCGAGCTTGTACTTGCCTACCGTGCTTAAATAATTAGCCGTATCAAATAAATGAATCAATTCATCTACTTTGGCTTGAACATTTTGAGCAGATGCCTGCCTAACCTTAAAAGTTGGGTAACCATACAAGTTATCTTTCTTATCCATCAGGCCATATTCCGCATAGATTTTTTCTATTAATTGAGGGACAATACTTGTTGTTTTATAATCTGCTAAATAGGCGCAAAACACCCCTAATATATCTGCTTTTTCTTCTTCTTTTTGGGTATGCGTCCACTTCAAATAATTAGTCGCAAAACCTTTGTTATTTGTTCGTTCATAAAAATGTCCTAACTCATGTCCTATCACAAAGGCTAATGCACTTTCAGCATCTTTCCCAAAACTTTTACAAATATCAAAAACTGCTTTTTCTAGGATTATTTTACCAGATTGCTTATCTGCCACAAAGGCTGCTACTCTCTTTTTTTCGGCTACTACTTCTATTTTAGGGGGAATAGGATAGACAAAATTTCCATAGGTATTGAATAACTTTTTTAAAATCGTTTCGGCTAACTGTTGTTCTTCTATCAAGGATGAATTAGCAAAACTTACATTTGTAAATAAGCATAACAATAACAATAAAAGGCTATGACGCATTTCTTACTTTTTATTTAGGTTATATAATGTTCAGGGAGTGTATGAATAATTTTTTTGGCAAAGGATACCTGTAAGATTTTTGCAAATCTAACAGGTACTAGTTTTCTGAAAGGAGGTTATTGAGAGAAAGTAATTAAGTTAAACCTACTTATTTTTTAAGATATTCTAGATGCCATTCAGCTTCCATTTTAAATTGAGAATCAGGGGTGTCTTTAATTTGCTGCATTAACTTTATGGCATTATCATCTCCAACGCTTGTATTTAACATAGTGTAGCTCAAAGCTAAATACCATCTTGCTTGGTCATAAAAAACCCCATCTTTTTGTTTCGTAGAAGCAGAGAGCCATTCTACTGCTTTACTGAATTTTCCATCTTGAAATTTAGACATTCCAGCGTAATATTGTGCGACCACATCATTGGGATAACGTGCAAGAAATTCAGTAGCAGCATTATAACTTTCTTGATAATTTCCTTCTTTGTAGATTTTAAGCATTTGAGCAATTGAATCTTTTTTTCCTCTTTCCGGGTCCGCCATGCCCAAACCTTCATACTCATTCAATTGTTGGTCAAGTAAATCGTTTGCTTTTTGGCTATGGTCAAACTTAGCTAATGCTTCTGCTCGTGTCATTTTACCAGGTGATTGCAATAAAATACCTGCAACGATTAAAACTAACAAGCCCGCAGCAATAGCCAACCAACTCCGATTTGATTTTTTTGTATTTTCCATTTTTATAATTTTTGGTGTTGTTTCTTCTTGGTTAAAAAAATTCTCTTTTTCCAATTTTCCTTGAATACCTTTTAATTCTGTTCGCATCAAGTCCGTCCCTTCTAAGTCTATTCCCCCCATGATATTTTGGTAGAGCTTAAATTCTTCCGCTAAATCTTTATCTTCTTCGAGTTGTTTTTCAAAAGCTAACTTTTCTTCTTTTGAACTACTTTCACTCAAATAATTTTCTATTACATCTATATATTTAAAATCTTGGTCCATTTTTTTATTTTTAAAATTCAGATAAGTTAAAGTTCAATTTATGCCATCATTCTTTTACTATCTGGATGTGCTAAAACTAATTTCTTCAAACCATCCATACAGCGTTTCTTCTTAACTTTTCCAAATCCTTTGTTATACCCAATTTGTGTTTCTAGTTCCCCCAGAGATAGCTTTTTGAAATAAAAGCCTATAATTACTTTTTGACACTCATCTGTCAACGTCTTTAAGACTTTTTGAACTAATTCATGCTTTTCTTCAAATACCTGCTTTAGGCTAATCCCTTCTAAATCTGCTTCTCCTAGTAGTTTTTCTTTATCTTCTCTTGCATCCAAACTATCCACTTCCTTTCTATCTCTTAGCTTGTATAACCACATTCTTCGCGCAATTGAATATAAATAAGTACTAACTTTTGCACTTAGCTTAAAATCTGGTTTTCTCAGTTGCTTCACTAATACGATGAGGGTCTCTTGAAAAATATCATGAGCATCATCAGCCGTCCCATTATTCCTAGTAATATAATCTCGGATCATATTGAAGAATTGACGATAGGCATGCTCATAAGCTTCGCTGCTGCCTTTTTTCAACTTTTCTACAAGTATTGTTTCATTCATATTATTGCCGAATTTTAAGTTTAATTACCAGCGAATTAAAAAAGACAATTATACGAAATAACCTATTAAAAATTAACTAATTTGAATCATAAGTATTGGGACAAAACTAAATTTATATTTTTTCTCAGTCATCTAATTAGGCTAAGTCTCTTAAAGTGAAGCGTTTTATTAGTCTAATTAGATGACAAAATATAAATTTAGTTTTTTTGTGTCCTTAAAGCCTTCATAAGCAATATTTTGGCTCTCTTTTTATACCCCATCCGCTGAAAAGCTAATGCAAACGATTTATGGATTGTTGAATTACCCTCATTTTCAGCTAATACTTTTTGATAAAGTTCGAATACTTTTTCTTCGGAAACCTTTTGTTCTTCATAAAAACTAAGCAATTGAAGCCAATAATATCTATGCTTGGGGGCTAAGCTATACGCTTTGTAAAAACTTTGTTCTGCTTTTTGATTTTGCTGTTGTTTGGCGAATAACTCCCCTTTGGTGTAATGTGCTAAAGCAAAATTATTATCCATGTTCAGTGCCTTGCGCAATGCCCTTTTAGCTTTTTTATCGGTGTCCAATTGCAACTCAATCATGGCTAGAAGCGTCCACGCATTCGCACTGGGAGATAAATCTATTACTTTTGCTAGCCTATCTTTTGCTGATTTATAATCTTTCAATTTGAAAAAATTTAGACCTTCTGCTTGGAGTAAGATTGCATCTTGCCCACCACTCTCCTTAATGACTTTTTTAAAAAGAGTAGCGGCTTTTTCATAAGCCCCTGTTTCACTATATGCCATTGCTAAAAGTCCATTATAATAGGATGGATAGTCTTGTCCCGCAATAGGCTTTTCAATTTTCTCAATTTGCTGTTGATTCCAATAATTAGCTAACTCCAATTCTCCAATCGCCTGATTAGTATTGGCTAACCATTGATAAATATATAACTGATTGGAATCTTTTTGTAGTGCCGCTTTATAGTAATTTATCGATTCAATATTTTTTCCTTGTTTGGACAATACCATCCCTTTTGTTGCTATTGCTAATGCCCACTCAGGTGCATAGAATATTGCTTTTTCAATATGGTCAATACTTTCCTTAAATTTAGCTTGCTCGGTGTAAACATTTGCTAAAGCTAAATGTACATACGCGGCTGTTGAGTCATAAGCTAATGCCTTTTGATAAGCCTGGAAAGCTGATTTTGACAACTTTTTTTGCTTCCTTTTAGATTGATTGGTAATTAAAAGTTGATTTTTAATAGCGACCCCTTTGAAAAAATATTCTTTCTGTTTGATATAGTTATACATGTAATGTTTCTCCGTCAATAATTCTGCAGCTCTATTCATATACGCAGGATACAAATCCACCTTCTCTGTTCTTGTATAAGCAAAATCATCAATCAATTGATTATCTCCTTCCAACATTTTATTAATATATTGTTGTCCAGCATCAATCAATGTAGCCGCATAAGCTCTTGTCATTTGTGTATGGTAAGGTTGGAGCGCCGCTTCCGCCATAATCTTGTTATAATAGTACTCCGCACAAACTTTTTTGGGTTGTAATAATGCGCCTTTTTCGAGATGCTGCTTAAACTGATTGACCCAATTTTTATGCTTCGTATCTAATAATGCTATCTCTTTTTCTCCCTTTCCTTTTACTGACGCAAATTGAGGCGTATTAAATTGTTCTGCTTCTTTCAAACTCGCTAATACAACTTCATCAACTTGAGCTAACGAGGTCTTTTTATTGCCAATGGTAAAAGGATTTTGTTCTTGTGGAGCAACCTCTTCTGTCACCTTATCCTCTAAGTACCGCTCAATTTCTTTTAGACTAATAATTCCGTCACCGTTATTATCTGCGAGTCCTTTTAAACCATTAATTAAATGATAAGAAAAACATCCCCTACCCGCTCCCCATTGTTCACCTTCTACACTAAATTCATTGGGTTGGCAAGATAAAATTTTCACCTCATTGGCAAATTGTTGGGCTAAGGCATTATTGGTTATCTGCGCCCCTCCTGCCGCACTACCTGCTAATTTCCCCGCTCTACAAGCATCCGTAATCATTGTGGTTTGCACCTCCTTCCCACTCAAGGTGGCAATAATAGATTGCAAATAAAAGATAGGAAAAGCTCCTGCCATATAGACATTGGCAGGAGAATCATGCGTCAACAAGAAGCCATGTTGCATGGCCGTTTTTTTCTCTACATCTCCATGACCAGAGAAGTATATTATTGCTTTATCATTTGCTTTACTCGTCTCCATCAACCATTCTAATGCCATCGTCATTTTACCCATCGTTGCTGTTTCATTGGTCAACATTTGAATGTTTTCATTTGGTATTTTGCCTCCTGCTTCTGATTGTAAATAGTCCTTAAATGCTTGGGCATCTTTATGGGCATATTGTAAGTCAGGAATTTGGTCATTTTGGTAATCAGAGATGCCAATGATTACGGCTCTAGTTGTTCCTGTTTTAGGTTTAACCGAATCTACACTGGGTTTTACTCCTTTGAGATTGACCGAGGGATTATCCTGACCATTGGTATTGGTCAGGATAGTGAGTAAAAACAATATTGAAACAACTAATTTCATCGCTAATTTTTAAAGGAATAAATCTAACTATACAAAGATTTTATTCTAATCATTTACTTCATTCTAATCGAATAACTATTTCCATTTGAATAGTCCACATCGTATCCTCTCCCATCTATATAAATTTTACGAAGCTGACATCCACTTACCCATTTAAGTGTTACTTCCCCATCACTGTCCGTGTAAAATGAGCGTCCACCAATACAGGATATACCACCTGATACTTCCGTAGAAACTTTTACGCTTCTTGCTGGTGAACCATAACTATTCTTCACGTAAAGGGTGCAAGTATTATCCGCCATTTTTATAATCGTTTTATTTGGTGAGGTATTAATTTTTTCTGGTGTAAACGCAACCGTAATTGAAAACAGAAAAGAAATCATTGTCAATAAGGCAAAACTTTTTAGTACTGAATTCATTGTTATTATTTTTTGTTAAATGAATAAATTAATTAAAGATTCATCAATGAATTGCAGTTATTTCAAATGGTTATCACTTACTACTACATTTTTATAAATTTAGCATAATAAGTTTTCTCCTCATCCGTAATCTGAACACTATAAACACCTGATTTAAAACCACTTATATTAATTCTGTTTTCATTTTTTAAAATAGTTTCCGCTTGAATTTTTTGTCCAGAAATATTATAAATAGAAAAAATAGCATCTCTAGAAGGTGTCCATTTCAAAATAATATACTCATTTGCTGGGTTTGGAAACAACTCCAATAAGTTCAAAGAAACAGCATCATACGTAGCAGTTATCGTGTTACACATGGAATCCGCAGCAGCTAAAATAGTCAACTCGGTTAAGACGAGAGAATCACATCCAGTTGCCGTAAGTAAGGTATCTATATAAGCACCACTGGTTGTCCAGCCATTTAAATTTTCACCTTCACAAATACTAGCCGCTATATTTGTTTGAGCAATTGGTAAAACCGTTAAATTCGTGGTTACAACTGAATCACAACCCAAGCTGGTAGTATAGATATCTTGATAAACACCTGATTCCGTTCTTCCTTCAAAAACTTCTCCTTGGCAAATCGTGACCTCTACATTCCTTGGTTCAACAGGTATTACTGTAAGATCAACCAATAAGAAAGAATCGCAGCCAAGCGAGGACATTATAGTATCTGCATAAAATCCAGTCTCTGTCCAACCATTAAAATTTTCACCTTTACATATAGTTATATTTTGGACCGCTCCCGTTGAAGGTAATACCTCTAAATTAATGATGTCTGTAGAATCACAACCATTGGCTAAGGGAAAGGTTTCTATATACCTTCCTGCCTGTGTGCGCCCACCAAAATTCTCTCCTTCACAAATGGTAATGTTTTTTTCAACGGTGATATTATTGCAGGCAGGTCCAGTTACGGTGACTTGTCCGTTTTTTATAGCTACATTTAATAATTCAGTTTCTGAGGTAATAAATTCTATGGGTCGGTCAGCAAAGGCTGTTTTTTGAGAGAAGAAATTAATAGCGGTACTTCCACTATTCTTGGCTCGAAAACAAATAGAAGCTAATACTTCGTTATCTGAAAACTGTATTCCATTTACAAAATCAAGATTAAGATTAGTCGTAATTAAGGTACCTAAATCTACTTGATTATATAGTGGGTCATCTAGTTTTTCAGAACTCCGAAGTTCTATAAATTCTAAAATATTTGGATTCCATTCCAGTATGTGAAAATGACCTATCAAATTTTTTAAGTTCGCTACTTTTATATCCAAACAAAATAATTCTCCCTCATCCACTATCGTATCCGATAGGGATAAAGTCATATCATTTGCAGCAAGTTCTCCTTCTAAAATTGTTATATCATAATCACAATTTTCTGATTGCAGTTGATTTTTGAAAGTATAGTTAAAATTAGTAGTGCCTTTATTTAATATATTTCTCCCCAAAATAGGCTGTCCAGATATTTCTTCATTTACTAAATTCCAGCAATTAGAGGGGCGGACTGCTGGACGAATAAATCCATTTGCTAAGGAGATATTTGAAAAACCAGGAGGCAAGTAAAAAGTATCATTCGGAGGACAAGTAAGGCTTTCAAAAGGAATTGTTTGTACTTCCAATGTTCTAATATAATCAATGCCATTAATTGGTATGATGTCTACATATATTCCAGATTGAGTATATACTCCAAAAGTATTTGCACCATCACAAATAGTACTTGTCAACAATGTATCTCGAAAAACTTGTGAATTTTCACAAATTATTTTAACAATACCATCTTGTGGAAATAAGCCAATACTAACTTCTGTATTAGCTACTTGACGAATGACTTTAGCTTGCTCTAAGTTGATGAACTTAATTGGCGAGGCTCGATTACAATTATCATTGGCTTGAAAACACAACTGGGCAATCATCACATTATCGTCAAGGGTTAGCGACTCATTAGATGCTAAATTTAATTTTAAATTGTCTGCCCCTTGGGTAAAGCTAATGAGTTCGCTGACTGTTTCATCTCTAGGTTCAATGAGTGTTAAAAATCTTTTATCCCAAGATAAATCTAGTTCCACTTCTAATAAATCTGTAAAATCTTTTGTTCTAAGTCCAACACAACCTGAAGAGTCTACGGGTATTGAAACTTCATCTACATAAAAAGTTGGTTGGGCAATCAATGTAAATGGGCCATAGAAGACAATTAATGCAAATAACAGTTTAAGTCGTTTCATTTTTAGTTTTTGTGTTTAGGCATATTATTA
>CALLVC010000404.1 GCA_938010785.1 uncultured Saprospiraceae bacterium | reverse complement strand
TTAAAGGGTGAGCTAAAATTGATTTTCAAAGAAAATCAATTTTAGCTCACCCTTTAAAAACCCTTTTTTGATTTGATTGGACTCGATGTCCAATCAAATCAACAATAAGAATAGGTTTTCCATTTTTATAAGAAAACCCTTTAAACCTTATCAACCTCACCCCAAACATTTAAAAACCAGTCGATAAAATTCAGGATGGGATTGCCACGTTTGTCCTGTGACAATTCTGCCATGTTTGACAGCTTCGTCTTTTCCAATAAAAGTACCTCCACACGCCTCTACTTCAAATTTTACGTGCTCATAGCAAGTGATATTTTTATCTTTTACTAAACCCGCGGTTACTAAAATCTGTATACCGTGGCAGATAGCGAAAATGTACTTTTTACGCTTGTCAAAAGCTTGAACTAGTTTTATTAATTTGGGGTCATTGCGCAAAAATTCTGGTGCCCTGCCTCCTAGTAATAAAATAGCTTCATAATCTTTTTCTTTGGCTTTGCTAATAGCAATATTCGATTCTACCATATAACCTGGTTTTTCGATATAGGTGTCCCAGCCTGGTTCAAAATCATGAATCACTAAATTTAGTCTTTTAACACTTGGGGCAGCTATGACGGCTTCCCAACCAGCTTCCTCAAAACGGTGTTTTGCATATAGACATTCGTAGCCTTCACCAGCGTCGCCAGTAACAATAAGGATTTTCTTTTTCTTTGCCATATTCTATTGGTTTGATATTAATAGATAGTGGCAACAAAATAGTTATTTCCTTTGGTTAAGTAAACTTATTTTGATTTTTTTGAAATAGAAAATGTAGAATATTACCGACCAAAGCGGTGTACAACTAATCTTTGACTAATAAATTCATTGCCTCTAGATAAAGATAGGTTGTAAACACCAGGAGATAACCAACTTACATCTTCTGTGAGCACAGGATTGGAAAAACGAGGAGGGCTGATTGTTTTCTCAAAAATTATTTGCCCCAAACTATTGGTAATACTTAATTGATAATCTTCGAAATCAGGTGTTTCAAATTCTACGGTAATTGCCCCAAAAGCAGGGTTTGGATATAGGTTGGTTATTGATAGCCTTTCTCCTTCAGTAGTGCCACAATAGATTTGTAAATTGGTCATAGCAGTGAACACATTCAAACGCCCACCCGAAACGGTTTTATCTTCTAACTCGCTGATTGGGTCTGTTCCTGCTAGTAGAATATTTTTTATAAAAGAGGCTGTTTGTCTTGGATTGTTTTTAGCATCAGTGACTAATTGCCCACAAGGTAAAGCATAAAGTAATCCTATCGCACCTGTTACATGAGGAGTGGCAAAGGAAGTTCCCGAAAATTGGCCATAAGCGCTTCCTGTGTTGGTTGCTTGAATATCTTCTCCTGGTGCCCCTATATCTATAGAAAAACGCCCAAATCCACCATCTCTACTTTTTTGGTCTAATTCGTCGGTCGAGGTAACGCCAATAAAAAAATCGCTTATGCAATTGGTTGGAGTATCTCCTACTATTTCTACATCCACATCATTATTAGGTCCTGCCCCTACAGACAAAATGCCTACTTCTCCCATTATATCATACATTTGACATAACTCAACACCCATTCTTAATTCTTCTGGACGAGTATTATCCCAACCGAAGGAATTGTTATTGGCTACAATAAATGCACCTTCTTGCCCATTGGTATCGTTGTATTTTTTGCGGAGGTTATATAAATATTCATAAGCTTCAATTACTTCACTTGATAAATCTACGCCAGATAGAAATAAAATTTTTGCGTCCCAATTAATCCCTGCCATCCCGATATTGTTATCGGTTTTTGAGCCAATTATTCCACTAACTTGTGTGCCATGACTCAGTACAGGATGGTTATCTGTTAAATCATCTAGATTTAGACCAAAATAATCATCAGTGTACCCATTTCTATCATCATCTTTACCGTTATTAGGAATTTCTGCCTCGTTTCGCCAAATATTTCCTAATAAATCTGGATGGTCTAATTCAATTCCTTTTTCTAATACCGCAATAACAATTGGGTCGCCATTAGCTGTAAATCCTCCTGTGGTTTCTTTCCACACCTTATCAACTTGGATTCTTTCTAGATTCCATTGATCTGCATAGTTTTCATCATTAGGCGTATTTCGATACGTTAACGGAGCATCGTAGCCTATTTCTATTACGTTTCTATCTTTTTGTAAATTATTGATGATTAAGTCCCCTTCTGACTGTTGGCCACTATATTCAATGCTATAGATATTTAATAATTTAGAAACTTGTCTTTGGATAGAAAAATTAATTGGATTTTTACTATGTGCTTGATAATTATCTACAAAGTCATAGCCATCTGTTTTGTCTTGAAGTCGAATTAGAATATTAGGGGAGGAAGAGCCTGATATGCTTTGTCCGACTAATAGTAATGGAGAAAAGAAAATAGCAATTATTGTAAAATAATAATTCATCTGTGCTTAATTATATAATTTGTTTAACCTATACTTTACCGAGATAGTTAGGGGAGGATTCGCAATTCAAGCAAAATACAAAATTTAGCCATTACAATCCACGTCTAATAGAAGCTTGTCTTTTTTTTTGTGAAATTACTACATAAAAGGTAGTCGCACAAACAAAGAAAACGCTTTAGTTGTTGACCAAATAAAGCGTTTTATCTTTTTGAAGCTGTTACTAATTTTATTTTTGGTTGTCAGTACTAACATTGAAGCTTGTTTGTAAGTTTTCCCAAAGGAAGCTTACCACTCCGATATTTTCATCATTATCTCCTATCTTAAAAGCCATTTGTTCTGTAAATTCTGGTGATTTACCTGTTTTAGTCGTAATTCTTAAAGCATCTTTTCCTGAGTCATAACTATAAGCTCCCCATTGATTGGCTTCTTTATTAAAAATAATTGTCCATTCTCCTTTTCCCGGAATCGTAAATAGGGCATATTTACCAGCGGCTAATGCTTCACCATTTATCAAAACATCTTTATTAATAGAAAAAGTTGTTGCACTATTAGCTCCCGTTCTCCATACTTTTCCATTTGGCACTAAAGCTCCCCATACTTCTCTACCCCTTACAGAAGGTGCGTTGTAGTTGATATCAATTGTTAAATCCCCTACTGTATAAGAGGTTGTTACAGGTGGACTTTTTGGTTTCCCCGTTTGTGCCTGTGCTGAAAATGTTAAACCTACTAATAGTATAGCTGCAAACAATAAGCGAGTATGATAAATGGGTTTCATGTTTGATGATTTTTTTATTAAAAAATGATTTAGAAAAAAGTAATTAATTTACTTTCCTCCATGCTAAATAAATGCTAGTAATTTAACTCCTAGTTGTCTTGGGAGTTCATATTTTAAGCGTTTATTTTCTGACATTTCTATTTATTTCTACCTCGTTCCTAAAAGGTTTTTTGCCAATAATAGTTTTATACTTCCTTTTATAATCAGAAATTGAGCCAGTATATAGGTAGACATAATTGCTATCCTAGGATAAGGAATTTGTATTTCCTCTTTTTTAAACTGGTTTAGTCCAATTAAAGTATCTGAACACATAAATAATAACACACCAATGATTAAATAAACGAAAATAGCATTTGGGATTATTGTGTAGAGATTGGTACAACTTAATACCATTAAAGTGATAATAGTGCTATAAACCAGTACAGGGATTTTAAAATCAGCTGGTAAATCAGGTAATAGAAATAAAGAATTACTAATTAGAAATGTTAGAAATAGGAATGATATCCAAGGATGATTTCTAATATATCCTTCCCCATTTGCATATTTCCAGAATGCTAGAAAATATAAACCTTGAGTAATTAGAAAACTACCTAGACCTAGTAGAAAAAATAGCTGACTCCGAGCTCCTGTTTCTCGGAACATTAGAAAGGTGTCTCCTAAAAAAGAAAAGAATAATCCTATTAATATTAATTTACCATAACTACTGTCTGTCGCCTTATTAAAATAAAAATGAAATCCTAGAAAAATCATTAATAAAGGTTTAGTTATATATATTAGCGGAATGTTTTGTATTGCTTCTGCATAAAGATTTAATACTACATCTATGCAAAATAGAATTAACCAACTATTATTTTTGGAAACCATGGTTCGTTTGTTTTGATTAGTAACCACTAGAAATCTTGAAGTGAAAGTAATTAAAATTTGACTTTCTTTTCCTAGTTTTAAAACGAAAAATTATTAAGATGAAAAATATTTTATCGCTTTTTTTCTGCCTATTTTCCATTACGCTTTTTAGCCAAGATAACATTAAAGCATTGGTTGGTGGTACGCTGATTGATGGGTTTGGTGGCACGCCTATTAGAAATAGTATTATCCTTATCGAAGGAGAAAAAATTAAGGCTATTGGACAAGTGGGTAATTTTGATATTCCTCCTAATGCAGAGATTATTTCTACCGAAGGGATGAGTGTGCTGCCTGGCCTTTGGGATATGCACGTGCATTTGATGATTAATGGACATAGTAATTATGCGCACTGGGATAAAAAATATCCACCTCTATTTAAAGATGTGATTATGCCTTCTTCTGCCAAACAATTGTTGATGGCAGGTGTGACTAGTGCAAGAGATTTAGGTGCGCCTTTGGCGGAAAGTATTTATGTCAGAGATGCGATTAATAGGGGGGAGTTGGATGGCCCTACGATGTATATGTCTGGCCCGTTTATCCAGCATGAACCTTATCCGGGTACAGAACAATTTAGATGGGGGGTTAGCGGTACGACGGATGCTAGAGCAAAAGTTAAAAAATTGGCGGATGCGGGAGTAGATTGTATTAAATTGATTGACCAAGACCAGATGACGATGGCGGAGGTGAAAGCGGTTGTAGAGGAAGCACATAAAAATAAGCTAACGGTTGTGGCCCATTCTCACCGTCCTGAAGAAATTAGAAGAGGACTTCTGGCAGGTATAGATAACTTTGAACATACAGGACATGCTACCGCACCAGAATATCCAGCTGACGTTATAAAAATGATAAAAGAACGAACAGCTTCTGGTAAAAAATTATTCTGGACCCCAACTATCGAAGGCCTATGGAATTACGAATATACTAGAGACAATCCAGAAATTTTAGATAATGATTCTTGGCATTTAGGTTTACCTGATTCTATTATTCAAGATATTAAGCAGTCGATTCGCTACCCTGGTAGATTGGGATACTTTCAGATTACACCTTATAGAAAGCCAACCTTGAAAAGAAAATTTGAACAGCTAGTTGACGCAGGAGTTGTTTTGATGATTGGTACAGACAGTGGAATACCAATGAAATTCCATAGCCAATCCACTTGGAATGAATTAGATGTGTGGGTAAATGAGCTAGGGTATGACCCTATTTTAGCCATTAAGTCTGCTACTTATTGGCCTGCTGTTTTTATGGGGGTAGATAAAGAGGTTGGAACAATCAGTGAAGGGAAATATGCAGATATTATTGCGGTGAAGGGAGATGTATTGCGGTATATTAGTTTATTGCAAGATGTGGATTTGATTATAAAACACGGAAAACAATATAAATAGTGAGCTTATTTTAGCTAAGTAATTCAAGTTGCGGACAACTGGTAGTACAGACCTTTAGTCTGTCCCGTTCAGCGACCTTCAGGTCGGTACTACCAGTTTTACTATATTCTCCGAAACTTGGATTGATTACAGTTGTCTTACCGCTATCCCTTGCTCTATACGCTCTGCCAAAACCATATTATTGTCATAATTAGCCTTTTTTTGAACATAAATCTTCCTTCTGACAACTTTACTGAATAGCTTTGTTTAGTGTTTGTGATAATTCTTTAAACAATTCTTTAGTATGTATGTTTAAACTTCAATTATCCATAAATCATTTAAATTAATCTATCTAACGGTAACAAAGTGGCTGTTTACTCCATTAAGGATTTAGAGAAGCTCTCAGGCATTAAGGCGCATACGATTCGTATTTGGGAGCAGCGCTATAGTATTATCGAACCTGGGCGTACTCAGACGAATATTCGCTACTATACAGACGATAACTTAAAACTATTATTGAACATCGCTTTGTTGAATAAAAATGGTATTAAGATTTCTAAGATTGCCAAGATGGAAGATGAGGAAATCTTAGAAAAAGTAGCCGCAATTTCCGAGATTAATTTTGAAAATGATGTTCAACTAGATGCCCTCACCTTGTCCATGATTGAAATGGATGAATACAAGTTTGACCGTATTATTTCGACCAATATTCAACAATTAGGTTTTGAACGAACGATGATTGAGGTTATTTATCCATTTTTGGATAAACTAGGATTACTTTGGCTAACGGGTTCAATTAATCCTGTACAGGAAAATTTTATGAGTTATCTAATTCGTCAAAAGATAATTTCAGCCATTAATAATGAGCCTATTGCTCAAGGGAAAGATATTCCTAAGTTTTTGATTTATTTACCTGAGGGAGAAAGCCAGGAATTGAGTTTGTTGTTTATGCATTATTTGCTTAAATCAAGAAAGTTTAAAGTAGTCTATATTGGCAATTATATTTCTTTGACGGATTTAAAAGATGCTTACCAGATACATCGCCC
>CALLVC010000403.1 GCA_938010785.1 uncultured Saprospiraceae bacterium | reverse complement strand
TATTAATACGATGGGATTTACTTGACGGGGGGCTTCTGAAAGCAGAGGCCTCGGTCAAATTCCCAAAAGATAACCGAATCGAAGAGATTAATAAGTAGTTTATTAATACGATGGGATTTACTTGACGGAAGGGCTTTTGGCGACAAAAGCCCCGTCAGATTCCAATTTTTAGAAGCTACTTAAAGAAAAATAAAAAAAGCCTTTACATCATGTAAAGGCTTTTTTTTATATAATTTTTTATTTCTCAATTAAAAGCTTAATTTGGATGCATTAATTAAAAAAAGATTTTTCCTTGGTGAAAAATAGATATTTAGTCCATATTCTTTTTTTAGGTTGGTTTTCTTCCTGCCAGTATTCCGATAATGATACTATTAGTTATAATCGAGATGTAAGACCTATCTTTAATGAAAAATGTCTGTCTTGTCATGGTGGAGTAAAGCAAATGGGAGGTTTTAGTTTACTTTTTGAAGCAGACGCCTTTCAAGTTACAAAATCAGGGAAGCCGGCCATAGTTCGAGGAAATCATCAAAATAGTGAACTTTATAAACGATTAGTCCATAAAGATTTAGAGCAGCGGATGCCAAATGAAGGACCTGCACTTAGTTCCAAAGAAATAGATATTATTGCCAGATGGATAGATGAAGGAGCTAAATGGGAAAAGCATTGGGCATACCGTGTACTGGACTCCAATATTCCGCTTCCTTCAGTTAAAAACACCGAGTGGGCTCAAAACGACATAGACTTATTCGTTTTAAATAAGTTAGAAGAAAAAGGATTAACTCCTAATCCAATTGCAGACCGACCAACCTTAATTCGCCGCTTGTATTTAGACCTTGTTGGTTTACCCCCAACTTTAGAAGAGGCACAACAATTCTTTGAGGACAGTGGCGAAAATGCCCTTGAAAAGCAAGTCGATAACTTACTAACTTCCCCACACTTTGGCGAACATTGGGCGGCAATGTGGTTGGATTTAGCTAGATATGGAGACTCGCAGGGATATCAAAAAGACAATGTACGTAAACATATTTGGAGATATAGAGATTGGGTCATTAATGCTTTTAATGAGGATTTGCCTTTTGACCAATTCACAATTGAACAATTAGCGGGTGATTTATTACCGAATCCAACCAATGACCAAATTTTAGCCACTGCCTTTCACAGAAATACCAATACCAATACCGAAGGAGGAAGAGGATTGTTGGAAGAAACTTTAGTCGTTTGGGGAGGAGAATTTGGGCGAACCCCGATGCAAGAAAATAGAGAAGGGATAACCAATCCATTTTTTGGCAGAGACCATCACGGAGATGCTTTTACAATGTGGATGTGTGGCGGAGGTGTTAAACCTGGTTTTACCTATGGTGCTACGGATGAATTAGGATATTCATCCATCGGTGGGGCAGTACACGTACATGATTTACAAGCGACTATTTTACATCAATTAGGCATAGACCATGAACAATTGACCTATCGGTTTCAAGGAAGAGATTTCCGATTGACAGATGTTCACGGACATTTGGTGAAAGAAATTTTGACTTAAAAAATAAAGATTTCTATAAATTATTTAATTTTAGCGCCTAACTACAAACAAATTATCTAAAATTTAAAATTATAAGACATATGCAACGAACTTCTTTTTTATTTCTATGCTCCATGCTAGCCTATTTCTATTTAGATGCACAAATCAAGGACCCTAAAGCTACCGAAGTATGGGAACCAGAGCCAAGAGTAGTCACACCAGGAGCTACTACAAACGCTCCTCCCTCAGATGCCATAATTCTTTTTGATGGAAGTAATTTAGATGAGTGGTCGAATAATGATGGGGATGCAGCAGGATGGAAAGTAGCAGATGGCGCCATGACTGTTGTTAAAGGAACAGGCATTGTAAAGACCAAACGTAATTTTGGCAGTGTGCAATTACATATTGAATGGAGAACGCCAGCAAAAGTCGTAAGTGAAGGACAGGGGAGAGGAAATTCGGGTGTATTCCTAAATGGAATTTATGAAGTTCAAGTATTGGATAGCTACAATAATAGAACCTATTCCAATGGTCAGGCCGCTTCTATCTATAAGCAATATATGCCTTTAGTAAATGCTTGCAAACCACCTGGAGAATGGCAAACTTATGATATTATCTACATGCAACCAAAGTTTAACAAGGATGGTATTAAAGTTCAATCAGGAACATTGACTGTTATTCAAAATGGTATTTTGGTACAGAACAATATTGAAATCAAAGGGACGACACCTTATATCGGATTACCAAAAAATCCTGCACATGAAGATGGGCCATTATTATTACAAGACCACGGAAATCCAGTGAGTTATCGTAATATTTGGGTAAGAGAAATTGATTAGGAATTAATACATAGGCTTTTGTAGAAAGTCAATTTTGACCAATCTTGACTTTATACAAAAAATTGTCTATAAATCATTTGATAATCACTCCCTTTAAATTATAAAATATAAGCTGCTTACCTTGCAAAAAACGAACTTACCTGCCTTTCGTCAACTGCTACATCAATACCCAGAAATTGCTGGAAATGAAAAGGAAACAGCCAAGAGAATCTATGCTGAACTAATAAAATGTAATCCTACGACAATTATTCAAAATGTTGGTGGGTATGGAATTGTAGCAATATTTGATACAGGCATAAAAGGTAAAACCATTTTGTTTCGGGGAGATATGGACGCTTTGCCGATACAGGAAGTGAATGAGTTTGCCTATAAATCTAAATTTGAAGGCGTTTCTCATAAGTGTGGACATGATGGACACAGCACGATTTTGCTTGGTTTGGCACAAAAATTAGCGGTAGCACCTTTAAAAAAAGGGAGAACCGTTTTATTATTTCAACCAGCAGAAGAAATTGGACAAGGAGCGAAGGCAGTTATAAATGATACTAAATTTGCCAAAATTAAACTAGATATTGCTTTTGCATTGCATAACGTACCGGGATATCCAAAAGGTCAAATTGTTTATAAGAAAGGTGCTTTTAATCCAGCGGTTATTAGCTTAATTCTTCGCTTTCAAGGCCTCAAAACACATGCCGCAGAGCAAGAAAATGGAATTAATCCAGATGTAGCTATTGCCTCTTTGATTTTGAAAATAAAATCTTTAATTCATCCAGATTTGACAAGTCCAGATTTTTGTAATATTACAACGATTTATACTCGTTTAGGAAGTCTAGACTATGGAACAGCAGCAGGAGAAGGAGAATTGCATTATACCATACGTTGTTGGACGGGACCTAAATTAGCCGAAACTAAAAACAAAATTTTAAATATTGCCCAAGAAATTTGTACGGACCAGCAATTGAACTATGATATAGAATGGCTGCATTATTTTGCAGCCACGGCGAATGATGATTACGCAGTAGATTGTATTGAGAAGTCGGCGAAAAGACTTAATTTTGACCATGTTCAAAAGCCAACTCCCTTCAAATGGGGAGAAGATTTTGGCTTATTCACAGAATTTGTAGCTGGAGCAATGTTTGGTTTAGGCGCAGGAGAAATTACACCACCTCTCCACCAACCTGATTATGACTTCCCAGACGAAATAATTCCTTATGGAGTTGCTATCTTCTATGAACTTTCGAAGGTTATCAATGAGGTTGTGTAAAAAGTTTTAATTTATAAAAAATCGTCGTGACTATTCAGCATTAAATATTTTTTACCATAAAGTAAATAAAGCACAAACAGTACATAAAGCCTATATAAAGTTTTGTGCCTTTAAGCACTAATAACTTTATGTTCTATATGCACTTTATGGTTAAAAAACAAAAATGCTGAGTAGTTACAAATCATCGTAGTGATTGTTAAAATTGTCTGATTGTTAAATTGTTGTATTACAAAGTATTACGAGAACAATTAAACAATCTCAACTACTTTTGCCGATAGAACTGATTGTCGCGAATTATCAGTAAGTATACTAAAAAAAATAATGCAGAAATCAGAGAAATATACATTTGAAGAACAGTTAAAGAAGGTGCTAAAAAGTTTAGAGATTAAGGCATTGAATGAAATGCAAATAGCTACTTTGGCAGCCGATGAGGAGGGACGAGATATAGTTTTGCGTTCTCCAACAGGAACAGGTAAAACTTTAGCCTTTTTATTACCTATATTAAAACACTTAGAACAAGGAAATCGAGAAGTTCAAGCAGTTGTTTTAGCACCCTCTCGAGAATTGGCTTTACAAATAGAATCTGTAGTACGGAGTATGAAGATTCCTTTCAAAGTGAATTGTTGTTACGGTGGGCATCCTGTTCGAATAGAGAAGCGTAATTTATCACAACCACCTGCTATTTTAATTGCTACACCCGGTCGATTAGCCGACCATGTGCATCGACAAAATGTTAGCTTAAAATCAGCCAAAATGTTGGTTTTAGATGAATTTGATAAGTCCTTAGAAATAGGTTTTCAAGAAGACATGAAAGATATTATTAAGGCCATGCCAGCCATCAAAAAACGAATTTTGACCTCGGCTACAGCTAGAATCGAAATTCCTAGGTTCGCGGGTATAAATAATCCTGTAAAATTAGCCTTTTCTAAGCCTAAAGAAGAAGAAAATCAGCTATCCATTCGAGTAGTTAACTCTCCTGAAAAAGATAAATTAAATACACTGTACAAGCTAATTTGTAATGTCGATTCTGAGGCCATGTTGGTATTTTGTAACTATAGAGATACGGTGGATAGAGTAAGTGAATTTCTGAAAGAACAAGGCATCTATCACGATGTTTTTCATGGAGGATTAGAACAAATTGATAGAGAAAAAACATTGTCTAAATTTAGAAATGGAAGTTATAATATTCTGGTAACCACAGACTTAGCTGCAAGAGGCTTGGACATACCTTCTATAAAATACGTTGTACATTATCACTTAGCCTTCCGTGCAGAAGATTTTACCCATAGGAACGGTCGAACAGCACGGATGCATGCAGATGGAACCGTAATTCTACTAATGCATGAAGAAGAGTATTTACCAAACTATTTAACAGAGACCCCCGAAGAATTAGTCTTAGAAGAAAGGTCGTTGCCACCTCCACCTAAATGGCAGACCTTATGGATAGGGAAAGGGAAAAAAGACAAGATTAATAAAATAGATATTGTTGGTTTTTTAGCTAAAAAAGGGCAATTAAAAAAAGAGGAAATTGGATTGATTGAAGTGAAAGATTTTTATGCTTTTACTGCGATAAAAAGAAGTGAAATGGCAAATCTTTTAAAGCGAATTCAAAAAGAAAAAATTAAAGGAAAAAAGGCCAGAATGGGAATCGCTAAATAGAGTTTTTAAATAGAGTTTTTAGATAATTCATTGCATTATATTATTAAAAATTATAATTTTTAAATCATTAGTAAGTTTTATCCTAAAAAATTCCTATCATTGGTCAAGGAGATGTTTTTAAGTTTTTTTATTACTAGGCCGACATGGCATGAATTATGAACTTGGAAATGTAATAATTAATAAACCTAAAATTTAGCATAGCAGAAACAATGTACACAGAAATACATTATCCTATAAATCGTATTCCAGCAGAAAATTTAGACGAATATCTAGCTAAAGGTTGGTTTAGAATGGGGCAGACCATTTTTACTTGCTGGTTTCTATTTATGGAGAAAGGCTTTTTTTCTGCTATCTGGATTCGACAAGATTTAAAAGATTTCGCTTTTAAGAAACGGTCTAGAAAATTATTAAATCGAAACGGACGATTATTTACCTATAAAGTAGGACCCGCGAAAATTGACGCTAAAAAAGAGCGATTATACCAAAAACATAGAGTGCGCTTTAAATCAGGAGTGCATAGAACCTTAAACCAGTCTTTGATGGCTGGAGCTAACTTTTCTATTTACGATACCCGTCAAATTGAGGTTTATTTAGGAGATGAATTAGTCGCTGCCAGCTTCTTTGATGTTGGCAAAGAAAGCATCGCAAGTATAAATGGTATATTTGATCCCAAACACGACCAACATAGTCTTGGATTTTATACGATGTTGTTAGAAATGAAATTTGCGATAGAGGCAGGAAAACGATTTTACTATCCAGGTTATGTGGTGCCTGGTAATCCAAGGTTTGATTACAAGGCGAGGATAGGAAATGTAGACTATTTTGATTTATACACAAAAGATTGGAAACCCTTTGACCAAATAGAATTAAAAAATATCCCTTCTCGATTGTTAAAAGGAAAGCTGAATTTAGTTCAGTTTTACCTGAATAAATTAAATGTTAAAAGTGAAATATTCTTTTTCCCACCCTATGAATCCTCAGGTGTTGACCCTTTTTTAGAAGATTTATTGGAGCATCCGATGTACCTTAAAGTTTACTCAGATAAGTTTATTCATTTTGAATTATTTGTTGTTTTTGATTTAGTGAAGCAACAATATGAATTAGGGATTTATTACAATTTGGATGATTTTTCAGATTGGGTGGCAGGCAGTCATTTAGATGAAAAAAATGGCCCTTATTCCTTTAGCATCTATATGTTAGGAGAAGGATTGACAGCAGATGAGGATGCTAGAGTTATTTCAAAAGTAGCATATGAATTCATTTTTGGCTAATTAATCTAAGTTGCGGACAACTGGTAGCACAAACTTTAGTTTGTTCGGGACGCTGACCTTTAGGTTAGCTAACTTCTTGGTCAGGTTTAAAAACCTGTATCC
>CALLVC010000402.1 GCA_938010785.1 uncultured Saprospiraceae bacterium | reverse complement strand
AATCTCTATACAATTGAGAATGGCGTAAAAAAGAACTTAACACAATTCGAAAATGCGATACATCGACCTTTTGTCAATGCAGACGGAGGAACCGTTGTTTTTCAAAAAGAATATCAACTCTTTACCTACGATGTAGCTAGTGGGCAAACGAATAAAGTACGGGTCAACGTAGCACGAAATAATACTTTGGAAAAGACCAAAGATTTTAATGTGGAAGGTAATATTACTTCTTTTAGCGTTTCGCCTGATGGCAAAAAAATGGCTTTTGTTTCCAGAGGTGAATTATTTGTGAGTGATATTAAAGGGAAATTTCCAAAGCAATTAAAAACAGCGGCAGATGGTAGAGTAAGGCAAGTGGAATGGATGGAAGACAATAAAACATTGGTCTTTAATCAAACGGTGGGTGGTTATCAAAATTGGTTTAAAATAGGTGCGGCTGGTAAATCGACCGAAAAGCAATTGACGAGTGATGACGAAGATAACCGAAATTTAAGTTTGAATAGCGATAGAACGAAGGCTATTTATTTAAGTGGTCGAGACGAGGTGCGAATGATGGATTTAAAAACATTTGAAAGCACCCTTTTATTCAAAGATGAATTATGGGGTTTGTATAACGATTCGCCAACTTGGGCACCTGATGATAAACACATTGCATTGAATGTTATCAAAAATTTTGAATCAGAAATAATCGTGTATAATGTGGAGACAAAAGAAAAAATGAACGTGTCGAATACCGCCGTTAGTGAAAATAGTCCATTTTGGTCTGCTGATGGAAAGTATTTGTATTACCACTCTAATTTGACAAAGCCATCTTATCCTTATGGTTTACAAAATCCTGATTTATTTAAATTGCCTTTAGAACAATTCGATTCACCTTTCAAATCTGATAAATTTGACGAATTGTTTAAAGAGGAGGACAAAGAAAAAGAGGAAGAAAAGTCTGATGATAAAAAAGAAAAGGAGGACAAAGAAAAAGAGGAGGAAAAGCCTGTTGTTACTATTGACGAAGAACGGATAATGGAGCGAACCGAACGAATAGGTTCCTCCTTTGGTACTCAATTTGGGATGATAGCGGTCAAAGACGAAGATAAGGAAATTGTCTTGTTTTCTTCTAATCATGATGAAGGAAAATTTGCTTTATACAAGTGGGAAAAAGCACCTTTCGAAGATGCAGAAACCAAAAAAATAGAAGGGACAAAAGGCGGTAATTATTATTTTAGTTGGGCAGATGATAAATATTACGTTTTGAATCAAGGTAATATTCACGAATTGAAAGTAGGAGATAATAAAACCGAAAAAATAGATATTTCTTTAAAATTTCGCCGCCAGCTACAAGCGGAATTTGAACAAATGTTTTACGAAACTTGGGCTGGTTTAGAAACCAATTTTTATGATGAAAATTTTCATGGAGAAGATTGGCAAGCGCTTAGAGATGAGTACGCTAAATTTTTACCTCACTTAAATAACCGAGCAGATTTACGCTTATTATTGAATGACTTATTGGGTGAATTGAATACGTCTCATTTTGGTTTTCGTTCTTCTGGGAAAGAGGAAAAAACTGAATTTGGAACGAGTACTTTAGCGACAGGTCTTCTTTTTAATAAAGATAATCCTTATCAAGTTGAGCGAATTATTGCCAGAAGTCCTGCGGACCGTAAGGGGAAGGATGTAAAGACAGGCGATGTATTAATTGCAGTAAATGGAGAAACCATTAATAAAGCAAAAAATAGAGAAAGTTACTTTGCGCTGCCTTCGAAAGATGAAGAATTGGCATTAACTTTTTTAAGAGCAGGGAAGGAAATTATCGTCAAACTACATCCCATTAGTTTCTTTGCACAGCGTAGCTTATTATATGATGAATGGATGCAGGAACGACAGGAAATTGTTGATGCAAAAGGTGCTAAGAGAATTGCTTATGTCCACATGAAAAATATGGGTGGTGGAGAATTACAGCGATTCTTAAAAGAAATGGTTTCGGAAGGACAGCAACGGGATGGCTTGATATTCGATTTGCGCTATAATACAGGTGGAAATGTACACGATGAAGTCCTCCAATTTTTATCTCAGAAGCCTTATTTGCAATGGAAATATAGGGAAGGTGCCTTGACTCCTCAACCTAATTTTTCTCCTGCTTCAAAGCCTATTGTCTTGCTTATCAACGAACAAAGTTTAAGTGATGCAGAAATGACGGCAACTGGTTTTAAAGAATTAGGTCTGGGGACCATTATGGGAACTGAAACCTATCGCTGGATTATTTTTACTTCTGGAAAGGGGTTAGTCGATGGTTCTTTTTATCGCTTGCCTTCTTGGGGCTGTTATACCTTGGATGGGCAGAATATTGAAAAGACAGGTGTTGCACCAGATGTTTTTATCAAGAATACTTTTAAGGATAGAGTAGAAGGGAAAGACCCGCAGTTGGATAAGGCGATTGAGTTTGTTTTGGGGAAGTTGAAATAATTAATGTAATTGCCAATTTATTCAATTATATTTGAGATACAATTTTTAAAAATGAATCAACATCTTCAACAAATTACCATCCAAAATTTTAAGTCTATTCGGCAACTTGATATGGAATGTAGTCGGATTAATCTAATTATTGGGCAGCCAAATGTTGGAAAGTCTAATCTGTTAGAGGCATTAGCTTTATTTTGTGCTAAGTACAATAATGGACAATCTAAATTTTTAAGTGAATTTATTCGGTACAACGATTTTAGTGATTTATTTTTTGACCAAGAACTTGATAACCCTATTGCGCTATTTTCAAATAAAGATAACCTTTCTATTACCTTTGAGGATGACCATTTTTTATTTACAGTTGGAAATAGACGTGATATTGAAGATTCTTTAGATTCTTTAAATAATTTAGATTGGTCTTCACCAGAAAAAGTATTTAAATTGGCAATTTCTTATGACGGTCATACGGATAGTAGAGTCAATAATTATAATGTACCACATTCTATAAAAAAATATGAATTTAAATCACCAGAGTTTGATAACAAAAAAATCTTAGGACCTCTGCAACCTCCTTTTGGAGAAAATCTATTCACCATTATATTAACAAATTCTAAGCTAAAGAGAGAAATAGCAAGTTGGTTGAAGATATACAATCTAGATTTAGTGCTAGACAAAAGAACAAAATCTCTCTCTGTTCAAAAAAGGGAGGGTAATATTGTCTATCCTATATCCTATAATTTGATAGCAGATACATTACAAAGAATTATTTTTCATTACGCTGCTATTGAATCTAATAAAGATGCTATTTTACTTTTTGAAGAACCAGAAAGTCACTCTTTTCCACCTTATATTACCGAATTAGCTCACAAAATAATAGAAGGCGAAAACAATAATCAATATTTTATTACTACGCATAGTCCCTTTCTTTTTAATACTATTGTGGAAAATACGGAATTTGACAATTTATCCGTTTTTATAGCTACTTATCAAAATTATCAGACCAAACTCAAAAAGTTATCAAAAGAGGATTTGTCGGAATTGTTAAACGATGGAATTGATATTTTTTTCAATCAAGCTTACTTTTTGCATGAATAATCTTAGCCTAATGCCCGAATGTTACGGAGATACACTTCTAGTAGAAATACTTGGTTTTAAGCGGCCCAATCATCAAACTTCTGGTATTGGGCAAGTTATCAAAGTAATGAAAGAAAAATATTCAACTAGATTAGCTATTGGAATAATTGATAATGACAAAAAAATAACGCCCTCTTATTATAAAGAATTTATACTGGAGAAAGAAAAGAATGGTGTTAGATTATTAAAACACAAAAATCGCGAACATTTTTTGATTATGGTAACACCTGCTTTAGAAGGTTTTATTCTTCAGGCAGCCGAAGAGGTTGCTATTCAATCGAAATCATTTGATAGCTTGAAAAAGCTAAAGAGAATTACAAAAAGCATGCACGTTGGTAGAAACCAGGAATTTAAAAACTTTCTAAATACTATTAGGCAAAAGAAAGCATCTGGATTTATTACTATGCAAACTTGGATAAAGGAAAAGGGTTTATATTGTGAATATGAGTGACCAATTTTTATTAAAGGTTTACTTTCATAGCTATTGATTTTACTTTAATTGGTGTTTTACTTTCATAATCCTTTTATAAGACTGCTCAATCCTTTCTTTGGAAATAGCCCCACTTTCCACTTTTTTAGTAATTATCTCAATTGCTTTAGCTGGTATCTGTTCGTCATACTTCAAATTATTACCAAAAATCAACACATCTACTCCCGCATTAATAGACTTTTCTAAAAGCGTCTCAAAACCAAAGTGGTCATTGACCGCCTGCATTTGCATATCATCTGAAAAAACCACCCCTTTGAAACCTAATTTTTCTCTTAGAATACCTGTAATTATTTTCTTGGAAAGGGTTGCGGGAAAATCTGCATCTAAGTTTTGGTTGGCGACATGTGCGGTCATAATTGCCACATTTTCATCTAGTTTTCCTAACTTTTCAAAAGGAATTAATTCTTTTTCTTGCCAATATTTTGTGACGTCTGTTACGCCATAATGTGAATCTGCTTGTGCACTGCCATGACCGGGGAAATGTTTTAAAGTAGATAAAATCCCCTTTGCGTTTTGTACTTCAATTAAGAGGCTGGCATGTTTAACGACCATTTCTGGGTCGGCTGAAAAACTGCGTTCAATTTTACCAATAGCAGGACTTTCGGGATTTACATTGACATCTACGGCTGGTGCAAAATTGACATTAAATCCTAGGTCTTTGCAAACAGTAGCGATGCGATTGCCATAATATTTTGTAGAATCCACATTGTCTAAATCTCCCAAGTATTGAGCGGAAACGGAATGAGGAAACCCATATTTTGTTTTTAAACGATTCACTTTTCCCCCTTCTTGGTCTACTGCCATAAAGAGTGGAGTAGGGGCTAATGCTTGTAAACCAGCGATTAAACTTTTTACCTGTGCTGGTGATTGAATATTTCTATGATATTCTTTTTTCACGACATCATAATCGAAGAGTACGATGCCACCAATTTTTCCTTCTTTGATTTGTGCTTGAAAGGCTGGGCTGACTTCTTCAATCGTCATGCCACGAGTCCCGACCATAATCATTTGACCAATCATGGTACTCAGACTTGGTTCGGTAGTAGTCGTCGCTTTTTTTTGACTTTCTTGGCAAGAAAGAAAAGTGAGTAGACTAATTATTAATAAAGTAGGAAAAAAGGATTTCATAATTTTTAGTTTTTTATTTACCCAAATGAATAGTGATAGGTTCGTTGATATAGGTAAACATGGTCACGATATTTCCAGAACCATCTCCTAATAAAAAGGGAACGCCGTAAGCGCCAACTAAGCCAACTAGGGCAATGACTTGTTTGTCATAATTTATGGCGGCAATGACGGTGAAAATGGTAAAGAGCACCATTAATCCAAAAGCGACTAACTGTGGTATTAATCCGTAAAAACTGTAAGCAAAATAAGTGATGAAATAGAGAATGGTCATTGCTCCACTGACCAAAACTGCACTATAATTGGTGTAATTTGACTTTAACTTAATCCCGACTCCTAATAAGCCTAAACCAGCCAAATACCCTAAAACAATTCTAGTTAAGGGATTGATTAAATTATTATCAATCGAAAATTTTGCACCTATTCCTACCCCTAAAACTAAAATTAGAATACCAATTTTACTAATTAGATTTTCGCCAATAAATTTTTCCCAATCTGCTTTGACCGTTTCTGGTATTTGAAATTTAGGAACAGTAGGTCGTATTTTTTCTGGTTGGGAAACAGGTGGCGTTGGAATATATTCTTCAATTAATTCTCCTGCCTTAATCTTTGGGGTTTGGTCCTCAACAATTTCTTTAGGAATAGGGGAGGTAGCTACTCCTTCTTTTAATTGATAAATTTCTCGACGCAATTCACCAATTTCCTTAGAAAAAGTAGCTTGCTTTTGCATCAAATACTCCAGTTTTTGTACTAGAAGATTTATTTGGTCCTGCTGATTCGCCATATTTTAAGGTCTATGAAGGGGAAAGCTACTACTTTTTTTAGAAAGGTATTGCAAAAAATAACTTTTGCTTAATTTGTAAGTTCTCAATGTACCGACGAATTTATTCGTCGTTAATTCTTTTGATAGGCTTACTTTTTAACGACGAATGAATTCGTCGGTACTTTAAGCCAAACTATTGAGAACTTACCTTAATTTTTGCTAAAGAATTGATTGTTAATTACTTATTCAATTACTGTACCGTTGTGGGGTATCTTCAGACTTTTACTACCCCCTTCTTCACTAAGCTTTATTACCACTTTTGCTCGTTAGAGTATGTATGATAAAATACAATTAACAGAATTTTCATTAGAATAATTCTTCAGGGTCGTATATTATTTCTACGCGAATTTGTTGGTTGACCATAATAGTAAAATCTATGAGAGTCCAATTTGCTTTATCTTTCTGTTTATTAATTTTTGAGGTAGGCAAGCCAATTCCATAATAGATATTCTTGAAACTAAAGCCTGATAAAAGCTTTGTTATTGAATCATTATAATCAGTAGTATTTTTTAAATAATTTATTTTGTTATAATCTTCAAACACAAAACGGTCTTTGTTTTCAAAAATGACGACAATTTTATTTTTAATGGCAACTATATCAGGTATAAATCCCCCTTTATTTTTACTATTCTTTTCTTTATTTTGAGAATGTAGTAATATTCCTGTCCCACTTTGTGGGAAATCATATGCTACAATTTCCCAATCATTAGATTCTAACCAATCTAAAATGGTTTTGGTTAATTTTTCTTCAGTTATGCGTCTCGCCATAATGAGCCATTTGGAAATAATATAGCATCTGCAAAATAAGAAAATACTCTAATGTGTTTAGCTTTAGAGTAACTTGAACCATACCTTACTTGCATATAATATCGAGGAATTTCAAAATTTTCTATTTGTGAATAGCTTTTAGATAAGATATTTTTATTCTCACTTTTACTTACAGCATTTGTAAAATCATTAATTGTACTTTTTGAACTATTTAATGTAATAGTTTGGTTATTTGAGTCAACGCCAAGTTTTCCCCAAGCTAGTACGAGATTATATTTTCGTTCTTCAAAAGATTTCCCTTCTCTACATAGTAAGTAATCAATGGCTGCTAAAGCCCCAGGGTAAGGATCTCCTCTAAATTTTGCATCAATTTTGTATATAACGGTTTCTTCTCTGCTCCTAAGTAATTCCCCAATTTTGTACTTATTGTTTTCAAAAGTTGAAAGATAATTTAATAAGAATTTTGTTGGTATTTTCTCTGTAGCAGAAAGAGGGGACATTGCCATATTTCCATTCTTGGAAATATATTGCTGAATCATAAATGTTTTTCGTTCAATTAATAATCTTTTTCCAAGTAAAGTTGCTCGACCTTTTATAACTCCTAATTTTTCTACTGCTTTAATGATTTGATTTAAAGCCTCAAACATTTTTTGCATTTCTATGGAATTACTACTTGGACTTCCAGCAAAATTTCGATTTGTTTCAAATAATAGGCCTTTGGTTCTTTGATTTGGTGAGTTACTAGCATTGGGATATATTTGAAAATCTGATGGAAAATAGTATAATAGTGCAGGAATATGGTAAATAGACATTACGTCATCTAAAGCTTTAAATACTAATGGGTTTATTTTATCCCATTTGGGAGGTTTATTTTTTCGGGTGATAATAGCAGCTTCAGGATAAATATAGAAGGCAGGGACATTATTTTCGACAGAGGCAGCGAGTCTAGCAAACCTTTGAAAAGCATTATGACCAGTTCCTGCTTCTGTAGATACTTCTACTGAAAAAATTGGTTCGTGATCAATTTCCACTATTAAATCAGGTGCATCAAGATAAAGAATTTTCTTTATGTGATCAGGCATAGTATGAAAATTCTTTGAATTATTAGCATCACTTTCATACATTTTCTTTTTTACATAATTTTTTTGTTTTAATTCGGTAAAATTTATTATAAAATCAGCAAAACTTTCAGTACTATACCAAATTCTATAATTCATTATCCAAATATTTTTTTATAGCCAATCCTACTGCTTTTGCTAGAAGCGGAGGAACAGCATTTCCTGTTTGGACTCTTGCTTGAACTGTACCTCCTTTGACTTCAAAATGATCAGGAAAACTTTGAATTCTACATCGTTCCCTAATAGAAAGTCCTCTGTTGTCAGATGGGTGACCTAGTTGAAATTGAGGACGAATACCACCAGATACTTGCGTTGGACTTAAAATATCCCATGCTAATCTTATTCTTTGCTTAAATTTAGGATACATAGGTTTACCAGGTTCAGTTGATTTTATCCTTTCGATGGTTGATTTAGGATGTTTAGGAGAGCGATGATTTGTTAAGTTGTCTCTAGAGTTTTGCCGCATCAATTTTTGATAATTAGAAAAAGGTTTTTGGTTATATTGATTTTTCTCTTCTCCATTATTTAAATTTGGTAAATCTCCAATGGCATCCTTTATATTTACATAGGCTGAATTTGTGCTAGGTCCATGCGTTTTTTGAATTGTATCAAAACTAAATTTTTTTCCTTTGACACCTACAAATACGAGTCGAGACCTTTTTTGAGGAACTCCATAATCAGGTGCATATAATAATTTACTTTTAACTGACATTCCTCCCACTTCACTAAGGCTATTTTCAATAGTTTCTACGAAATTGCCAGTACTTTTCATACCAGAAACATTTTCTAATACAACTGCTTTAGGTTGAAGTACTTTTACAAACCTCAAAAATTCTTTATACATGAAATTTCGTTCATCATCTTCAAATCTCTTTCTATTATTTATTGAAAAACCTTGACATGGTATACCTCCAATCAATACGTCTAGTGAATTTTTACCTAGTACTGCCTTAATTTGTTCAGGGGTGATTTTTTTTATATCCCCTAAAACAGTAGCTGAGTTAGGATGGTTATGTTTAAAAGTTTCTATGGCAGGTATAAGAATATCAGCACCTAATGCGACTTTAAAACCTGCCATCTCAAATCCAATAGAAGTGCCTCCGCAACCACAGAATAATTCAGCAACTAAGGGTTTTTTTGTTTTTATAATTTTTCCTTTAGTTATAATTGGATCTTTTGTCCAATAGTAACTACTCTGTTCAACTTTAACTGATTTATCCCAAACATTAGCTATTGGGTTGTCTATTGGATATAAGGCTAGTTGTTGATTTTTAGGAAAGTCAGATGTTGAATTAATATCCATGATAAATTAATTTAAACAATTTGTGTAGTGATTAACGTAAAGGTAAAGGTTTTTTATTTAAAATAAAAAATACATTTCCCTTGCTTTTGTATTAATGAAATTTTGGACTTTTCTATAAATTCTATCTGTTCTAAATGAGTAGATTATTACATTCACAGACTAATATTGAAATAGCGATTTAAGACTGAAGAAGTAACGTTATTTACCATTTCTCCTCATTCGAACATGATTCTATGCTATGAACGGAATTTCTATTAAACGCCTGGCCAAATTTTTCTTCATAAACTTCATAAGCGGCAAAGCCAAAACCTTCTGCTTCTAAATCCATCGTTGCCTTCTTAGGATTTTTATCAATCATATTATAATAAGCTTCTCCCATTCCAAGAATAAAACAACGACTGTACAAAAATCCATCATCACTGCCATCGGTGTATTGATGAATTTCTTGGCGGTCTAGTTGATATAACTTTTTTTCTTGAAAAAGGATATAGTTGGTCAAAGTTGTTTTATCCAGTTTGGATAATGCTTCTTTGTAATGTGGAAGAATTTGTACTTCCATCGCATTGCTTAATTCAGGTAAAAGTTCTTGGTCATTGGTTTTAATGGTAATCGCTCTTATGATATCCAAAGATGGAACTTTACTCCAAGTGGCATCTATTATTGGCCAAAATTTTTCTGCAGTCATCATGATGAATAAGTGTTAAGTAACAATAAAACAATAATTCCGCCTGCCGGCATAGGCAGGCTTATTATTTTATCGTTACGGAGTGTGAAAAATAAATAAAATTAATACATTTTGTTGAAAAATTAATATATTTTACTCATTTTTGTATTAATTATTTTTTGGACTTATTATCACACACAATAATGGCATTACGAGACGGATTTCCACCAGAAGGATTAGAATACGTCGGTGGCGAAAGCGACGGATGGGAGTATAAAACAGTATTTTCAGGCATGAACCTGAAATATAGCTATGATATGGTCAAATCCTTTTTAACAGAGGAAGGGTATGGAGATATTCCGATTCCTGAATCAGCGGAAGCTCTAGACCTGTTTCGATTGCCTACTCGAAACCGACAGATTCTTTTATTCGAGGATAATGGGTATATTCATTTTCCTATAAAAATCTTATTTCCTGTAGATGGTCGAAATAAAAGAAAGTTGACTTTATGTATTTATAAGGAAGATGCAGAGGATGCCTTGCTTCGATTTCACCGAAAGGGAAAATATCAATCCGATATTTTTGGGCAAGCACTTTAGTTAGTTGTAAGTGGTGAGTGTGTGCTGTACTCACCTTACCACTTACCACTTACCACTCACAACTAATTAATTAGTCTTACGAGCTTTCGGATGTTAATATCATCTACTGCTCGACGCATTTGTCTTTCCGAGACGCCTTCTCCTCTGACGGTGATAATTAACCTATTTTCTACTAGAATGCTGGTTTCGCCTTCCTCTCTGCGTTCATTGTATTTTTCTAAGGCAGGATGCCCGTCAATTTCTGTTGTTCTTTCATAACCATTTCTGGTTTCTTTATCTACTTCAAATTCAGACCATTTAGCCATGCTTTTGACGAGTTTCCCAACTCCTGCTACATCAACTACTTTCACTTCAAAGGCAGACTCATCCTCTTGGTAAGTGGCTTCTACCGTAGAAATTTTAAAACCTAGAATGCCTGTCGTTTGTCCTTCGCTACCTTCGAAGTCTACACCTGCCAAACTGCTAGGTAAGGCCTTT
Source organism: uncultured Saprospiraceae bacterium (assembly GCA_938010785.1). Classification (GTDB taxonomy): domain Bacteria; phylum Bacteroidota; class Bacteroidia; order Chitinophagales; family Saprospiraceae; genus JAFMDF01. The sequence goes on along the minus strand of CALLVC010000402.1, from coordinate 15,186 downwards.
TTCATATCTCTGAAATTGATGGGGTCTTTTCCTTTTATATTATGCTTCTTCTTGAGTCCTGCGAAAGCATCTCCTAAATTGTCAAGTGCTTTGCCGATATCGTCTTTGGCTGCTGCTAAATCATTATTAATGTCATCTTGTAATTTTTCTTTTCGTCTTTCTTCTTTTCGTTCTTTCTGTTCAGCGGTTTCTAGGTCGCCACAATTGGTCATTAAAAATGCCGCACAGATGGTAAAAGCAAAAACAAATAATTTTTTCATTAAAGATTGGTGGTTTTGGTGAACATGAAAAAATGATAAACTTATTTTTTCATTATTAAATATAAATATTAAAAACAAAACGAAGTTAGGTGCTAAGCTCATTTGATGCTAAAAAAATACGATAAACCTAGTAGAATTATCGAAATGTGGTAGCATTTCAGCCTTTTTAGTAGGTTTATTCTTATAAATGGATTTTGAATTTTCCTTTCTCCGAAATGATGTCACAAATAACTTTATTTTATAAATTAATAAAAAAATAAATATTTTTTAAACCTAATGTGTTTCTGGCACACATTTTGAAAAGATATATGTATTGAGTTTTGGTTAAAAGATTGTTTAGGCCCGCTTCGAGCGGGCTTTTTTTATTTTAGGACTTTTGATTTTTTCTTGCCTGCGATTTTTATTTTTCCTTACTTTTTCTTTTTGATTTTTTAGGAGCGTCACAGATTAGGTGAATTTTTTGTTAAATTTTACCATGGATTAGGAATATCGATTAAGACGAGCATTGACTATAAAATAAAAAGGTCTAATTTGTATACCACAAATTAGACCTTTTTATTTTATCACTAAATAAATTGTATTTATTAATAAGTAAACACCGCAGAACGTTTAAATAACTGCTTTACATTCACCCATCCTAATTTCATCCTATTGGCAAACTTATTAGCAGGAAACTGCTTTAGCTGCTTGCGGAAATGATTGGCAACGGTTTCTTTATAATCAACTAAGTCATAAAGACTGTTGAAATAAGTATCGTATTTGGTATTGATATAATCTAATAATCCTTCTTGTAAGAAGATATGTAAATCTTCAAATTGTTTAATGACCTTTTCATCCAACCCTTCTTCATTTAAAAAACTATTTAGAATACTAAATTCTAATAGATGTTCCAATTTAGGGATGTATAAGCCATTATCCCATAGATTTCTATTAGCCATTACTTCTTTGGCATCTAAATAGGTTAGCCGGTCTACATGGAAGAAATGATAAACTTCAATAGTTATGAACTCATTGATGCCTAAATCTGCCGTAATAATGGTAGAATCTAGTTTACTTTGAACAATTTGAAAGTCTATACTTTCATTAAGTGCATCTAAAAAAAGCTTTCTTTCTTTGGAACGAATGGCCACTTTAATCACAGGCAATTCATGACTATTGATGCTTGGTGAAAGCAATGTGTAATCAAATTGTTGAAGCGTATTGATTAGCGCTTTTGTAAGTTGTATGTAATTAAGTCTTAACATTTGTTATAGTGAATCTTTTTATTGCTTAAAAATACGATTTTAACAAAAAAAAGTCAAATGTAATTTTAGCCATATATCTGAATGTCAGTTGAATTGCTACTAAAAATGATTTTTTTAGCTAGATATTGTATTGTCTAATAAAGAATTTTGAAAAATCGTTCCTTTTGACGACTGATTTTTTTAAAAAACTATTATATTAATAATACGATTGAAGGCGCCCTAGTGATGCCTAAGCAATTGACTGATAGCTTACATTTTTTAAAATTTGTGTAAATTGCATTTTTACAAACCAATACTTGTATACACATGAGAAATTTTCTACTTTCTATTTTCACCCTATTAGTATTTTTCTTTTTTTCTACGACTACATTCGCCCAAATACAGTTAGGCGCAGGCTTAACGTTTGCTAGCGGAGACAATCTTTCTGAACTAGGCCTAAATCTTAGAGGTACTTATGAGGTTAATGAGAAGTTTCTGATTGCACCTGGAGTCAACTTTTTTTTAAAAGATAAATCTGATAGAGATGCAAATATTAGTTATTTTTCAATAGATTTGGATGCTCGATACCAATTAATCAGTATTGGTGATAATATTGTCGTTTATCCTGTAGGTGGATTAAATATTTTTAATGTAAAAATTGACGGAAATCCAACTACGCCTGTCCTAGAAAAAGGCGTTAATGTAGGACTAAATTTAGGACTAGGAGCGCAGGTTGCTTCTCAAACTTCTGACCTTAATTATTTTGGAGAATTTAAATTTAGAGTTGGTGGAGAAGTAAATTCAACTATTACTGCTGGTGTTTTGTATGGATTTTAATACCTTTGCGTTTTTTTAATTTAAATAAGGAACGACACCAAAGTAATTTTTACTGTTGTAAACAGCTTTTTTCCTTTAAATTTCTTGAAAAAATCAGGCATTTATGATGATAGAGGTCTAATTTTCAATTATCTAAAGCAAAAATAACTTGTTCTAAATCGTAAAAATTATTTCTCTCTCGGTCCTAATTATCTAAAATTTCCCTAATGGCAAGTATTTCAGATATTAAAAATGGGTTGTGTATCAACCATAACAATGAGGTGTATTCTGTTCTTAGTTTTCAACATGTGAAAAATGCTAGAGGTGCCGCTTTTGTTAGAGTAAAAATGAAAAGCTTTAAGTCTGGAAAAATTATAGAAAATTCCTTCAATTCTAGTGCAAAACTAGATGTAATTAGAGTAGAGCGAAGAAAATATCAATTTTTGTATGAAGATGATATGGGAATGAATTTTATGGAGACAGAAACTTATGAGCAGATTTCTATCTCAAAAGAGATGATTGACCAACATAAATTCATTAAGGAAGGAGCAGAAGTAGAAGTCTTATTTAACACGGCGACAGAATTGCCTTTAACGGTAGAATTGCCTCAGTACATCTATTTGACCATTACCTACACTGAACCAGGCTTGGCTGGTAACACCGCTACGAATGCCATGAAACCAGCTACTACCGAAACAGGAGCGGAGATTAGAGTACCTCTATTTATTAATGAGGGCGATATGGTGAAGGTAGAATCAAAGACTGGCAATTATATGGAAAGAGCAAAAAATAAATAATAGTTGAATTGAGAATATAATAAATAGAATCTGTTTATACTTTACCAGTTTTACTACTCTAAATAAACAGTATTAACTAATTAGTTTTTTTTCTATAATTATCCGACCTCAATATGTATATTGCAGCTTTTTAGGCTCGATAAACCCGTTATCTACACCAAAACGAGTAAAATGAATTTTAAAGAAATACAAGACCTCATTAAACTAATCAATAAAACCAATCTTTCTGAATTCAAGTTGAAAGATGGTGAATTTGAAATGACGATTCGTACAGACGAATATCATAAAATGAAAGCCACTCCAGCTACACCACAAGTAATTTCGGTGCCAGCTGCGATGCCTCCAGCTTACGCTCCAGCACCTGCTGGAGAATCTACAGCAGCTAGCACCCCTGTACCGGCGGCGGCTAAAGAAGCTGCTCCTGCTCCTGCTGAAGAAAGTACCAATTATATAGAAGTTAAATCTCCGATTGTTGGCACTTTCTATCGTTCTCCTTCTCCTGAAAAACCTCCTTATCTGAAAGTAGGTGATACAATTGCTGTAGGAGACGTAGTTTGTATTGTAGAAGCAATGAAACTGTTCAATGAAATTGAATCAGAGATTAGTGGAAAAGTTGTCAAAATTTTATTAGAAGATTCTTCTCCAGTTGAATATGACCAACCATTATTTTTAGTTGACCCTAATGGCTAATAAGACAGCGATAATAAATGGTGCATTTGCTCAACATTTATTAACCTGACCTTAAGTTAATCAAGACCTTAAACAAACTAAAAGTATGATGTTCAAAAAAATTCTCATAGCCAATAGGGGAGAGATTGCCCTTCGGATTATTCGAACTTGTAAGGAAATGGGTGTGAAGACTGTTGCTGTATATTCTACAGCAGATAGAGAGAGTTTGCACGTTCGATTTGCGGACGAAGCTGTTTGTATCGGTCCTCCTGCCTCTAAAGATTCTTATTTAAGTGTATCAAAAATTATGGCTGCGGTAGAAATTACCAATGCCGATGCGGTGCATCCCGGATATGGATTTTTAGCTGAAAATGCTGATTTTGCAGAGGTTTGTGCCGAATATGGCATTAAATTTATCGGACCTTCTCCTGCGATGATTCGTAAGATGGGGGATAAAATTACCGCAAAAGAAACCATGATTAAAGCCGGTGTTCCTGTTGTACCAGGGTCTGGCGGATTATTAAAAGATGTAGACCATGCCCTAAAAGAAGCAGAAGAGATAGGGTATCCAGTTATCCTAAAGGCTACAGCTGGAGGTGGAGGAAAAGGGATGCGTATCGTCTGGAAAGCTGACGAACTTGAAAGTGCATGGAATATGGCACGGAACGAGGCAAAAGCTTCTTTCTCTAATGACGGCATTTATATTGAAAAGTTCATCGAAGAACCTCGACATATAGAAATTCAGGTGATTGGTGACCAACATGGGAATGTAGTCCACCTTTCCGAAAGAGATTGTTCCATCCAAAGACGACACCAAAAATTAGTTGAGGAAAGCCCTTCGCCATTCATGACTGATGAATTGAGAGAAAGAATGGGGAATGCGGCGATTTTAGCAGGAAAATCTATTAATTATGAAGGGGTGGGCACTGTCGAATTTCTAGTGGATAAATATCGTAATTTTTATTTCATGGAAATGAATACTCGTATTCAGGTGGAACACCCTGTGACGGAAGAAGTCATTGACCATGATTTGATAAAAGAGCAGATAAAAATGGCGGCAGGAGAGGAACTCTCTGGCGAGAATTATATCCCGCAAATGCATGCTATTGAATGTAGAATTAATGCGGAAGACCCATTTAATGGCTTTCGACCTAGTCCAGGAAAAATTACTTCTTTTCACAGTTCTAAAGGACATGGAGTGCGTGTAGATACACATGTATACGCAGGCTATTCTATTCCGCCGTATTATGATTCTATGATTGCCAAATTGATTTGTAAAGCGCAGACTAGAGAGGAGTGTATCAAGAAAATGGCAAGGGCTCTAGACGAATTTATCGTGGAAGGTGTTAAAACAACTGTTCCCTTTCATCAGCGATTGATGAAAGATGAGAACTTTAAAGCTGGTAATTTCCATACTGGATTTTTGAATAATTTTGATTTAGAAGAATAAATAATAGCTTAGAGCTTCCAGAACTTCAAGCCCGCCTGCCTAGTCGGGCAGGTTCTGGAAGCTCTTTCCCATTTATACCAAACTGTTTCAACTCCAAATACCCACTCCTTTTTTCTTTCCTTTATTTTTACCACATATTCATTTCCAACGGCTTCATCATTTAAATAGAATATATAGCTTTTATGTCGAAAATCTTCATGGTCAGATGGGTCGATTATTACCCAAAACAAACACACTCCACTCGCGCTAAATGATGACTCAAACTCTCCCATTCCTCGCCTCCATTTTCTGACAAATAAACATTCCCTGTAGTTGTCCCAAAGGCAAGTGTATTTTTATCAATTGCTAAAGCATGCCTAAACACAATGTCAAAACAATTTTCCTGCGGTAAACCTTGATTTAACGTTTGCCAAGTTTGCCCGCCATTCTTAGTTTGGCAGACACTTAGCGCTTGATTGGGGGCTAGTCTCATTTCGTCACTTATGGCAGGAATAACCCAAGCTTTTAAAGGATTTTGATGGTCAATAGCTAAGGCAAAACCATAATTAGCGATGCCTGATTTATCACTTATATCTGTCCAATTTTTTGCGCCATCGGTACTTCTAAAAATACCGCAATGATTTTGCTGCCAAAGTACCTTAGGATTAGCTTTGCAAGCAAATAAACGATGCGGGTCATGCCCAATTTCTACATGTGGATTGGGTAGGTAGGCGGCAACTAACCCTTTATTTTTTGGCTGCCAAGATTTGCCACTATCAGTCGTTTCAAAAATACCTGCGCAACTAACCGCAATGTAAATATGATTGTTATCTGCTGGGTCAACGACTATAGAATGAATAAAAGGTTCACTACGCCCCGTTCCAAACCACTGTTGCTGATTCATGCGGCTAGGATGATTCCATAATTCAGTGACTAACTCGAAATGTTCTCCGTTATCCTCGCTTATGAAAAGACCGCCCGGTTCGGTACCAACCCATAGCCGATTAGGGTATTGTGAGCCACCATGTTGAATGATCCATATTTTTTTTAGCGTGGCTGGTTTGCCAGAACCAATTTGTGCCGCTTTAGGATAAAGCGGTGGTTTTACAGTTTGCCACGTTTTTCCTTCATCTTTAGAATAGTGTAATTTTTGTCCCCAATGATGATGAGAAATTCCTGCCCACCAAGTATTGGTTAATTCGTTGACATAGATAACGGAGACGGGAAAGCCTAAAAAGTGAGTTTCTTGTATTTGCCAAGAATGGGTTGTTTTTTCAAAAACGACTAAGCCTTTACTTGTTCCAATGAGTAGTTTCTGCTGCATAAATTAGACCGACTTTAGCCTTAGTACTTTTAGATTTTAAATTTAAGATTTTACATTAGGGGGTGTTAAGAGAAATAATTTAACATCTTTTTTTGATAAAATTTTAAGGTTTGCACGGGCTTTCTCCCCCTCTGGAGGGGGTTGGGGGGAGGATTTTTTGATTAAATATGATTTTTCGATTATTCATTCCACCCCCCGACCCTTTTGGCGCTGCTTTTTTGCTCCCAGCAAAAGCCATCCCAGAGCGGGGGAGAACATCCTGCAAACCCGCTCGACTGCGGAGCGGGCGAGTTTTCAAAAATTGTGCAAAAATTCAGCTTTCTAAATTTCTCTTAACACCCCTAATTTTACATTTTATATTTTCTAGTCCTTACCCGCCCGAAAGTGCCTGAAAAATAACAATCTCATCATTTTCCTTCAGTGTATCTTGCAAAGTCTCTCTATCCTCAATCAATTCTCCACGCACAAAAATATTCATATGCTGACGAACGGCACCTCTTTCATCTAATAAATATTCACTAATGCCGGGGTATTGTAATTCGATTGCTTCTAGCACTTCTGCTACGGTGCCTCCACTAACCTGTAATTCTTTTAAATCAGGAAAAAACCTTTTCAAAGCCGCAGTAAATTTTATTTTAGCCATAAACAATCAGATATTTTATCAATTAAACAATCAATCACCTATTTTTGCTTAAAAATAGGATAATTTTTAAAAATATACCTCAATGAAAGAATTATTAGCTACAATTAATGATTGGACTAACCAAAAGAAACCCTTTGCTGTCGCTACCGTGATAAAAACTTGGGGCTCTTCCCCTCGTCCTGTAGGTTCTGCTTTGTTGGTATCCGAAGAGATGGACATGGCTGGTTCGGTGAGTGGGGGGTGTGTAGAGGGGGCTGTGGTTAAAGCAGCACTGCCTTTGATTGCAGCAGGAACAGGTAAGCAGTTAGATTTCGGGGTGACAGATGAAGAAGCATGGGGTGTCGGTTTGAGTTGTGGAGGGAAAATTCAGGTCTATACAGAAAAATTTTTGGCCTTTGATAAAAGACCCGCAGAGCAAGCCGTTTGGCAAAGATTACAAGCTAATTTAAACAATAATAAACCCTGTGTATTGTTGACTAGATTACAAGAAGGAGAAGGTCAGCATTTGTTAATCATGCCTGACCGTACTGCTTTAGGACAACAATTACCTGCTTTTTTGATTGAAGAGGGTATTCGTGTTTATAAAGAGAGAAAGAATCAAATTGTTGAAAACGAAGGTGTTAAATACTTTGCCCAAGTCTTTCCTCGCCGAAGCCAATTATTAATTATCGGGGCAGCACATATTACCGTTGATTTGGTCACCTTGGGCAAGATGTATGGTTTTGAAACGGTGGTAATTGACCCTAGAGGTATCTTTACCAATAAAACTCAATTTTCGACTCCACCAGATAGTATTTACGAAAAATACCCAGCGGAAGTCTTACCTGATTATACCTTGGATGCTTATACCTATGCGGTTGTTTTATCACATGACCCTAAAATTGACGATAATGCTTTGCATATTTTATTAAAATCAGAGGTAGGGTATATTGGTGCGCTAGGTAGTCGAAAAACGCAAGCGAAACGAGTGGCAAGATTAACAGCGGCTGGCTTTAACGAGGAAGAAATCAATCGCATTCACTCTCCTGTTGGCGTAAATATAAAAGCTAAAACACCTAAAGAAATTGCGATGAGTATTATGGCGGAAATTATTATGGTACAGAATGAGTTTAAATAGTCATTAAGTCATTAGTCATTGGGAGTTCTCCTAATGACTAATGACCATTGACCTATGACTTCCTTACGGCGCTGGATTAGAAAATTCACTATGCACTTCTCCAATTTCTTTCAAAATCTCATCCGATAGCTCCACATTAATACTATCAATATTTTCTTTTAATTGGTCCATATTAGTCGCCCCAATGATATTGGCAGTTAAGAATGGTTGTTGGTTGATAAATGCCAATGCCATTTGTGCTAAGGACAAGCCATGTTTTTCAGCAATAGCTAAATATTTTTCGGTGGCTTTGACTGCTTGTGGTCCGCTATATCGACTGTACGTTTTGCCAAAAATATTTAATCTAGCTTTTGGTCTAGCGGTTCCTTTGATATACTTGCCTGAAAGGACGCCAAAACCCAATGGAGAATAAGCCAATAAACCAGCTTGCTCTCGAATAGACATTTCAGCCATGCCTATTTCATAAGTTCTGTTTAATAAGCTATATGGATTTTGTACACTTGCCACCCTTGGTAAATTATGGCGTTCAGATAATTTTAAGTAGTTTTGAAAACCCCAAGGTGTCTCATTAGAAATACCAAAATATCGAATTTTTCCTTGTTTAACCAAGTCATTCATTGCTTCCAATAATTCTAAAAAATTATCTTGCCATTGGTCTTTTTTTGAGTGTTTATATTCTTTTTGCCCAAAGAAGTTGGTCTTCCTTGTCGGCCAATGTAATTGATACAAATCAACATAGTCCGTTTGTAGACGTGTCAAACTTTTTTCGATGGCTTGAAAAATCGCCCTACGACTGAAATCTTCCGCTCCTCTAATCCAAGTTAAATTAGGTGAAGCTCCGCCAATTTTTGTAGCTAAGACTACTTTATCTCGATTGCCATTCTTTTTGAACCAAGTGCCGATGATTTTTTCTGTGGAGCCATACGTTTCTGCTTTGCCAGGTACAGAATACAACTCTGCTGTATCCCAAAAGTTAACTCCTTGGTCTAAGGCATAAGTCATTTGTTCGTGCCCTTCTGCTTCCGTGTTTTGTTCGCCCCAAGTCATCGTACCAAGGCATATTTTACTTACTTTTAAATTTGTTCTTCCTAGTCTAGAATACTTCATGAAAAGTGTATGATTTTTTATAGATTGATAGTTAAATTTTCTTTTCTGGCAAATATAAGCATTCTCTCAAGGGTTTTCTTATAAAACTATTTAACTATATGTTCACAACAAATTTTGCCGTATCGAACGGCAAAATTTGTAATATTTACGCTCGAATTCAATTTATATAAGAAAGCCCTTCATTCTCGCCTAAGTTGCCTTTTTAACTAGAAAAGAACGTTCTTTGTACTTTTTCCTTATCAACAAATAATGGTTATAGTAATTACAGGAGGTACCAAAGGGATTGGAAAGGCGATTGCGCAAAAATTTGCACAAAAAGACTTCGATATAGCGATTTGCGCTCGAACAACAGCGGATTTAAAAGCAACTAAAAAGGAGTTATTAAAAATTAATCCCTTAAATGAAATATTAGCCGAAAAGGTAGACATGCAATCCAAAAAGCAAGTCGAAAAATTTGCTAAAAAAATTCTGGATAAATGGGGTGGAGTAGATGTGATTGTCAATAATGCGGCTGCCTTTATTCAAGGTTCTTTCATGGAAGAACCTGATGGCTTGCTGGAAAGTATGATGGCAACCAACGTCTATGGTTCTTATTATTTGACCAGAAAATTATTGCCTAATTTAATAAAACAAAAAAAAGGGCATATTTTTAATATCTGTAGTGTAGCAAGTCAAAAAATCTATCCCGATTGTAGCAGTTATGTGATTTCTAAATTTGCACTCTTAGGATTTTCTAAAGTACTTCGACATGAATTGATGGATAAAAATATTAAAGTGACTTCGGTTATTCCAGGAGCGACTTTGACTAATTCGTGGGCAGGGGTGGAATTGCCAAAAGGCCGAATTATGCCGCCCGAAGATGTCGCTTTGTCTATTTGGTCTGCTTACAATTTGGGGCCTAGTTCGACCGTCGAAGAAATTGTGATGCGACCGACTATGGGAGATTTGTAACTCGGATTGTTAATCTGTATTTTTTCTTACTATTAAAATCTAAAAATAATGGTTAGCGAAAAGCCTTATGTCTTGAAACGTTGGTATGAGTACATGAATACCCATGATTTTGACATCTTGGATGAATTACTTGCTGAAGAAGCTGTTTTTCATTCACCCGTCGTGCATACCCCGCAAAGAGGTAAAAAGATTACTAAAATCTACCTGATGGCAGCTGAAAAAGTTCTAGGCAGCCCAGATTTTAAATATACTAAAGAAATTATCGGTCATCAGCAATTTATGTTGGAGTTTGTTAATGTAATTGATGGGGTATTGGTCAATGGGGTGGATATTGTCACCTTTAATGAAGATAACTTGATTACAGAATTTAAAGTAATGGTTCGACCGCTTAAGGGGATGCAGAAATTGCATCAAAAAATGGGCGAAATGTTGGAGAACTTTAAGAAATAAACTGGATGCTGGATACTGGATGCTGGATACTGGATACTGGATGCTGGATGCTGGATGCTGGATACTGGATGCTGGATGCTGGATACTACTCTGGCACTTGGAGAGTCAACAATAATTAACAACCAATAATCTGCATATTTATGAAATTAAGGTGCGTACACAATAGTATCCGAATTAGAATTAAAAAATCGGAACTAGCAGAACTAGATAAGGAAGGAATTATTACAGAAACTGTTTCTTTTGGTGGCGCAACAATGTTTGCCTATACACTAGCCATAGATGCTTTGAGGGATGAGGTTAATGCAGAATACATGGATAATTTATTGGCAGTTCATATCCCATTAGTACAAGCACAAAAATGGATTACCACAAATGAAGTTGGCATTGAAGTCCATAAGCAATTGGATAATGGAGAGCAACTACATATTCTAATTGAAAAAGATTTCCCTTGTGTAGATAGAGCAGACGAAGATAAGTCAGATACTTTTACAGAATTGGCAACTAAAAAACCTGATGTTTGTTAGGTTGAAGATTGTTTGATTGTTAAAATTGTTTGATTGTTAAATTGCTACAATCAATGTCCAATATTCGATAACTAATATGCGAGATACTGATTTAATTGCCCTTCGTCCCCTTATTCCTACTATCATTGACAAAAATGCTGTCAATCCTGCCGAATTATTCCAAAATAGAACCCTTCGACCTATTCTAAAGTTACAGAATGATTTATTAGATGCTATCTTTCGGCGATATATCGTTAAGCGAAAAAATGCTTTTCATAAATTGAATGTTCCCAAGCGAGTGGAATATATTGAAAATAGTATTCGGAAAGACCTGAAATTTAAAAACCTTTTAGTTGGTGTGATTACAGGACAATTTACCCTAGAAGAATGGAATACATTTATTGCAGATGAAAGAGAATTGACGAAGCGGATGACTAATTTATTGGTGCAGCGATTGACGAGTCAAGTAGCTGTTTTTGCAGAGTAATAACAGTAGCTTAGGCCTCTGGCTTGAGTAGTAAGATAAACTAAACTAAACTAAACTAAACTAAACTACTCAGACTAGAAGCCTAAGCTACTGAAAAAATATTACAATTCCTTCAAAATCTCCTGCTGACGGTGTCCAAAATTAAACGCTTCCATCAAAGTCATAGACATTACATCTTCTAGATTTCCATAAGCTTTATCATAATCAACTTGACTTCTTCGAATCACTTCTTGCGCTTCTGCACGACCATAAGTGTGGGTAATCTCACATTTAGGCTTGTCTCCCGGTAATTGCTTATAAGTCAAGAAGTAATGTTGTAATCTATTAATGATAGAAGGCGGTAATTCCGATACATCATCCCATTTTCCGTAAACCTCATCATTTTCTAAAACAGCGATAATTTTATCATCTGCTTCTCCACCATCTAACATTCGGAAACCACCAATTGGCTTTGCTTTAACGATAATATTACCATGTGTCACCTCTCTTTCTGTCAAGACACAAATATCTAGCGGGTCATCATCTCCAACTATATCCTTCATACCTGTTTGTTCCATGCAATAGGCCGCCACTTCTTCTTTGCAGTAAGTTTGTGGAATAAAACCATAAAGGGCAGGAACGATATTAGAAAACTTTTGAGGACGGTCAATTTTTAAATAACCCGTTTTTTTATCGACTTCATATTTTACCGTGTCGGAAGGAATTACTTCAATGAAAGAAGTAACTATCTGTGGCGTTCTTTTACCAATTTCGATACCATGCCAAGGATGTGATTTATATCTTAAGCCAATTAATTTCCATAACTTATCATACGCTTCATGTCCCATTTTTAGACGATTTAACAGTACACCGTTCACAGGAATGGTGTCCAGAGGTGATTAATTAGTACAAAATTACAGGGATTTATGATTAGATGCTGTAAAAATCATACTAACTGTGAAATTATATTTTGAAACGAGGTTTTGTAAGGAAAGGTTTGCAAATATTGTTTGGAAAATCACTAATTACGAACAAAAACCATTATTTTACGAGGAGCGGCCTCATCACATTTTACGATTAGTTTTTTAAACGCCTTTCTGTCAACTATAGAAATCAATTTTGGCGATAGATACATCCACCGAAGGGTCACATTAGATTTATAAGTTCGTTTTTTGTAAATATAATCTACTTCAGATACAATTCTATCTACTTCTACGCCATACATTTTTTTTGCATATTTTTTAGTAGCCTTAATGTTCGTTACTTCGACTTCTTTTGTAAAGGATTGAGGGATATTTTTATTGTTGTTTTCAGAACATTTAATGAAACTAAGAAGAACTAAAACGAAAATAGGGATGCTAAACTTTTTCATAAACAATAAATGGTTTTGAGTAACTATCTTGACATTGTGCCAAGCTATTCACCACCTTAATCTTTTGCCTCTTGGTCCTGAAGCTAAAACTTAATTCTTTTGATAGGCTGATTTTTTAACGACGAATGAACCCGCCTGAATGCGTAGCGGGCAGGTTCGTCGGTACTTTAAGCCAACCTATTGAGAATTTACCTCATAACCTTATAAACCCCTAACTATAAGCTTCATACAAAAACTCCCCAAAATCTTGAATAGCCATAAAATGCTCCATACAAATATCAATAATGTTATCTTTTAGGATAGTATCGGCAGGAAATAGATGATTGACGTAAAAGGATTTATGGATAAGCAAAGGCTGTTGCTCATATTCGGCGGCAAATTCTTTTGGAATGCGTTTGTGCGTTTCTCCTTTTACAGCTCCGAATTTGCTTTTAAAATCTTTGTTATCCAAAATGGCTTGAAAACCCTCCATATCTGACACAATTGCTTCTCGAATTAGCTTCACTTCTTTAGGTTGTGGTCGGTAAGCGCCTGCATAAATGCCAAATTCATTAAAACCAGAATGAAGATAAATCCCATTGGGTTTCATCCCTTTTCGACCTCCTTCTCCAACTATGGCTGCCATGTGCGTTTTATAAGGGGTTTTGTCCTTAGAAAAACGAGTGTCCTTATAAATTCTAAACATCGCTTCTTTAGGGGTGATAGAAATTCGCGTATCCGCTGCACTAGCCGTATCAATCAAATCTTGCAAAAAGGCTTTAAATGGCGCTTCGACATTTTCTTTGAAGCGCTTTTTATTGTCATTGAACCAGTCTCGGTTGTTATTGCTGTTTAATTCAGTAAGGAAGTTGAGATAGTCTTTGGTGAAGTAAGCCATATTAAAATTGTGTAGAATAAAAGATTGAGTATATTTGATGCTAATTTACAATTTTTTAAAAGGAGGAATATTCTTTTTTCATAAATTCGTAGATTACCAATTCACTTTTATTCTAAAATATGCTTACGACAGACCGTGAACCGTTTGCCGTAAACCGTGAACCGTTATTTATATGCAAAGACAATCTTACCAACTTAAAGCGGGAAGCATCGGCAATTTAAAACTGGTATCTTCCGAATTGCCAGACCCAGTTGGCGATGAAGTAACCATTGCAGTGAAAGCCATCGGACTAAATTTCGCAGATATATTCGCCATGTTTGGCTTATATAGCGCAACGCCAAAAGGCACTTTTATTCCTGGGTTGGAATATTCAGGAGAAGTTATCAAAGTTGGCCCTGAAACTAAGACCTATAAAGTTGGGGACAAAATTATGGGCGTTACTCGTTTTGGTGGCTATACTTCCCACTTGAATATGGATGAAGGACATATCATGCCATTGCCCGAAGGATGGACTTTTGAAGAAGGTGCAGCTTATTTGGTGCAAGTATTGACCGCTTTTTATGGCTTAAAAAATTTAGGGGCGATTCGAGATAATTACACCATTTTAGTCCATAGTGCAGCGGGCGGTGTCGGTATTTTAGCCAACCGAATTGCTAAAAAATATGGCGCTTATACCATTGGTACAGTTGGTAGTACCAAGAAGATAGATTTTGTTAAAAAAGAAGGCTATGATGAAGTGATTGTTCGGAATAAATCGACCTTTAAAAAGGATTTGACCAAAGCATTAGACGGAAGGGAGTTGAATATTGTGATGGAGTGTATTGGCGGTTCTTTTTTCAAAAATGCTTATGATATTATGGCGCCTGAAGGACGAGTGATATTTTATGGTGCGGCTCGATATGCTTCGCCCGGTAGTAGACCCAACTATTTCAAAGTCTTATGGGAACACCTAACTCGGCCTATGATTGACCCGCAATCCATGTCCGAAATCAACAAAGGTATTTTGGGTTTTAACCTTATTTATCTATACGAACGAACTGCTTTGATGCACTCCTTGATTGACGAATTAAAGGATTTAGATATTGGTAAACCGCATGTTGGACATGTGTTTGAGTTTCCGAAATTGAAAGAAGCGATTAAGTTATTTCAGACAGGACAGACGATTGGAAAGGTGGTGGTGAA
>CALLVC010000401.1 GCA_938010785.1 uncultured Saprospiraceae bacterium | reverse complement strand
AAGTTGGTATTTGAAAGAAGATTTTTAAAAAGGTTGGTTCTCTGACAAATCCCGTGGAATAAGATTTTTCACGGGATTTGTCAAAGAACCAAAAGGTTTTTTTTATAAAAATGCTTAACTAGACGTTCCTAACAAATTATGCCGTATCGAACGGCATAATTTGTAAAAAGGGTTTTAAAGGGTGAGCTAAAAATTGATTTTCATAGAAAATCAATTTTTAGCTCACCCTTTAAAACCCTTTGTTGATTTTCTGGGATGTTCCGTTTTTATAAGAAAACCCTTTAGATAGATATAAGAGTATGTCTAAAACCCTTATCATTTTTTCTTCGTACACACCTAATTTTAAACTAAAAAAGGCATGCTCCAGTTGAAACATACCTAAAATTTTTACTAATCGGGAATTGCGTCAGAAAAATCAGTTTTTGGACTGATTTATTCTAATATCGGTTTTGGTAATAGTTCTTTTTAAGAGGTTCAAGGTTTTAGCAATTCAAATATTTGAATCGCTAAACCATTGAACTATCAAGCAAACATACTAAGTCGTTGCTCTGTGAGGAATATATTTCTTAGTTGATTTAGCTAAGAGGAGAAATGTTGTTATTAAGCTCATAAGCCCACTTACAATTCACCACTTACCATTTACAACTATTAAGCTAATTTAGCCATGTCTCGAATCAAAATGCTTCTTCGATTAAAGTAAATCAAATCAGACCGCTTTAATTCGTTCAAGACAGAAGTAACAGTTTGTCTAGAAGTGCCGGTAATATTAGCAATATCTTGTTGAGTTAAGCAGTGCTTGAAAAGCATTTCAAAACCAACTCTTCGGCCACGCTTTTCAGCAGACTCCTTAATGAAATCAATGATTCGAGCTCTAGCATCTTTAAATACTAAATCTTCCAATCTATTTTCCACTTCTCTCAATCTGTTGCCAACATAGTTCATGATAGCAATACATAATTGATGATTAGTGGCAATTAACCGTTGGAATTCGCTAACCTTCAAGGTGTAAACGTGAACATCTTCATTCATACTAATTGCATAATCCTGTCTAGTTTTTTCACCCATTAAAGGTAATTCACCAAACATAGCCATTGGATGAAGAATATTTTTAATCACTTCTCTACCATCATCAGAATGACGGCCAATTTTTACAATACCTTTTACTAAGAAGAAAACTTCTCTAGAAGGGTCACCTATCTTGTATATATAATCGTATTTTTTTACTTTTCTAAACTCAACGATATTAAAAAGTTGGTTCATTTCGTCCTCTTTAAGAACGCTAAATAATGGGAACTGCTTGAAGAAATCTAAACTAGTTGAATTTTTCATAACTCAAATTTAAGTAGGTTAAGAAAACTCCAATTGATAATATACTACTATTACAACCGGTTTTTGATGGTATAAATATCTGACATAAATGTAGGTTAAAAAAGTACAAAAAATGACGTTTGTATAACCTGAATTGATGTCAAAAAACCAATAAAAGGTTGATAATCAATTGAATGTAATTCTTTAAATACTTCTTTTGTTGAGAAGTATTGGGTTAATAGATTAATTTTTTTTGAATAAATTTTCAAAATTTCTTAGTTCACACCTAAAAAAGGCATGATTTAACCGAAAAAGAAGGACATCTTTTATAAAAAATTGTTTGAATGTAAAAGGTAATAGAGTGACGGAAAAAATAAATTGGCCCTAATAAAAGGAAATTTACTTCTTTGTCTTAAATAAGTTGTTTAGATAGAAAGGACATTTTTCGAAGCAGCTATTGAGAGACTATTTCCAGCAAACCTCACTAATTGTGGTAGTTGATAACCCTATTTCAAAAGCTTTTGGACAACCAACACCACTTTCAATTGATTTAGGCAAAGTAAAATAATTAATTAGCCATTTATGAGTTCATCTTTTTTACTAGCATCCCGTCCGCTATGCGGTTCACCCGTACGGGTTCATGCCTTGTCTAGGAAAAAAATATTTCCTCAAAATGACTACTTTATTAATTTATTTTGCCTTAGTGTTTGTTATTTGCTTTGTTAGTAAGGTCATTTGGATTTAGTAAATCGGTTTTTGCTAATTTTAAATTCAAATCAGAAAGTAAGAAGTTTTGGACGAACTGTTTACTTATAGTTTTGAAAACTGCCTTTTGGACGATGACTTTCAATAAAGTCACTTTTTTTCGAAAAATTTTCGCTACTTGCCTGCTGATAAAGGCAGGTTATTTTACAGAAAGGTAATTTTTGAAATTCAGGATTTAAATGCCTTAATCTAAATTCAAAATTTCAAGTGATGATTTCGATAACCTCATCGGGAATATAAACGGGAGGGAAATTCTAAATATTATGTAAAATGTCGTATTAGCGTTATTTTAACAAAATCCTTACTTCTCTTAACTTTTTGTTTTTTTTATAATTATGCTGATTTGCTATAAATTGGAACTACTCTTGCATTATTTAAGGATAAGGATTCCCTGTTGGGAATAAGAAGTTAATGTATATAAATGTCAAAGAAGGGTTTTCTTATAAAAAAGGGGTTTAAAGGTTGAGCTAAAAATAGATTTTCTTTGAAAATCTATTTTTAGCTCAACCTTTAACAACCCTTTTTTGATTTGAATAGGCTCGATGCCTATTTAAATCAATATTTACGCTCGAATTCAATTTTTATAAGAAAGCCCTTAATGTCAAAGAGAGTCTATTTTGTTTTTAATATTAAAATCATATATTTATTAAAATGTGATGAAGATTAAATACCTAATTATATTACCAATTCTCTTTTTTAATATATCCGCTTTAAAAGCACAACTTTACAATTCGGCTGCAGGTATACGGTTAGGCGTTCCGGCATCTCTTTCTTACAAAAAAATTATTGACGAAAATAAAGCGCTTGAAGGTTATCTCGGAACAAGAGGAGGGAGCGATTTTAGATTTGTTAATCTCAGTGGGGCTTACCAAATTATTCAACCTATAGATATAGGAGGCATTGAAGAACTATATTATTATTATGGTGTAGGCCCTTCTATTTATTTTTGGAGCTTTAAAGAGGAAGGACCGAATCAGAGTGTTACACCAGGTATTCAAGGATATTTAGGTTTAGAGTATACTTTTGAGGATAAGCCCATAAATTTAACCTTGGATTGGAGACCTTCTTTATTTTTGAGTGGTCATCTATCAGGATTGCGTGGTGGATACTTAGCCGTCGGGGTTCGCTATGTTTTGAGCAGGGAAGAGGCAGGAACTTTAGACAGGCAATAAAGTAACAAATTGCTTTTATTTATTGCTCTAGTGTTTGACCAAGTATGATTTGACGGGTAAAAAGTAACCGCCAAATTAGGGCGAACGAAAAGTCGTTTTTATAATATGTAATGGGTGCAATCGGGCTTTGTCCCCAAGTCCCGCTAGGGACTAAACATAGGTAGGCAATAAATTATAGAATTGCACCATTAAATCGTGCCGTAGGTACGTAACATGGGTTTCAAAATCATGTTGCGTACCTACGGCACGACT
>CALLVC010000400.1 GCA_938010785.1 uncultured Saprospiraceae bacterium | reverse complement strand
ATTTTTAGCAGCCTTTTTCCGCTATTTTTTACCAAAAAATAAATCCGTAGCGGGTGCTATGCATTGATTTTTTGGCGAAAACTATCGAAAAAATTCAAGCTAAAAATTTTACCCGATTAATCAATCCGCATTACTTAATATGTTCGTTAGCATATTTATATAGTAAATTATTTGAAAATCGGTTTTTGAATCGGAATTTGGAAAGCTAAACTATTTAATCTCGGGGCGTTTGTATTCTATGTCACAAATATCTATTTATTAGGAAGTTTTAAAAAGTACATTTTTCTATTGTTTTCAGAATTTTTAGACTAAAAATTATACAAGTAGATAAGGTTTATTAAATAGTTGCTTGTTTTAATTTACTGATTATTAATGGATTGTGATTTTGTGTTTTTTGTCACAAAAAAATATTTTTTCGATAAAAAACATTGAAAATTTCCATCATTTTTATTGAAAAAAAATGACTTTATTAAGTTTAGCCCTTTTTTAGATGAAAAACTACGCTAGATTATTAAGTATTGATATTTTGATAAGCCTACCTAAGTAGTAACCCAAATGAGAAATTCCTTATAAAGGACTTACAAACTCACTAGTGCTATCATTTATTTTGCCTAACTATATGCTCACAACAAATTTTGCCGTATCGAACAGCAAAATTTGTAAAAAGGGGTTTGAAGGGGACTCGATGTCCCAATCAATCAACATTTTCTAGGATATTCTATTTTTATAAGAAAACCCTTTGTGGTATAACTAATTGATAGTTCGTTAAGCCTAAATTATCTTATCTAAATAAGTCACAAGTTGTGTGTACACGCTAGCTGCCGGCATAGGCAAGGTTCAATAAGGCTTTTGAGAAGTGTCTTTCAGATTCTATAAGGAAACCCTTTAAGGAGAAATAACTCACTAATACCATTTATTTTACTAGTAAAAATGAATCCATTATTTTTTTTGTGCGAAAATTTAACTGATTATCAGTTAGTTATGAAGGTTCGTGAAAAAATAATTGCCTAAAATGCTTGTTTTATGTTGAAAACACCACTAACTTTGCACAGCTTTTGAAAAAAGTGCCTAAATAAGGCGAATAATTTTTAATTTTTTATAAAAAGATTCAGCGTGAATACATTAAGTTATAAAACGCAGTCAGCAAACAAAGAAACGGTAACACATAAGTGGTTCATCGTCGATGCTGAAGGTGAAGTAGTTGGACGTTTAGCGACAAGAATTGCACACGTTCTTAAAGGAAAGCACAAAGCTTCTTATACACCGCATGTTGATACAGGTGACAACGTTATCGTTATCAATGCTGATAAGGTTAGATTCACTGGTATGAAAATGGACCAGAAAGAATATCTTACTTTCTCTGGTTACCCAGGTGGACAGAAAAAAGCAACTGCTGCACAAATGGCTGCTAAAAAACCAACTTTTATTATTGAAAAGGCAGTTAAAGGTATGTTGCCAAAGAACAAGCTTGGAAGAGCAATGTTCAGAAAACTATTTGTCTATGCAGGTGGTGAACACCCACATAAGGCACAAAAGCCAGCAGATTTAATATAAACTGCTGAAGCATATTGTGATAACTCAATAGTTGTTCAATATTGCGAATCTGTTGAAAGACAGGTATTATTTAAAAATCAAACTTAATTCTATAGTATGGAAATGATTAATGCTATTGGGAGAAGAAAAGCATCCGTTGCCCGTGTATACTTAACAAAAGGTGATGGAAAGATTGTCATTAATGGCAAAGGCTTAAAAGATTACTTCCCTCAGATACATATCCACGATAAGGTTATGGAACCTTTCAAAACGGTAGAAGCTGAAAATATTTACGACCTAAAAGTAAATGTTAAAGGAGGAGGCTTCAAAGGACAAGCGGAAGCAGTCAGAATGGCTGTATCTAGAGCTTTAGTGAAGTTGAACGAAGAATTCCGTTCTCCACTAAAATCTCAAAAGTTCTTAACCAGAGATTCAAGAATTGTAGAACGTAAGAAGTACGGTAAGCCAAAGGCAAGAAAGAGCTTCCAGTTCTCAAAGCGTTAATGAAACGAAATTGTTTTATTGCCTTATGGTCAAATTGTTTAGAACGATTTAGTATAGCAATATAACAATCAAACAATTTTAACAATCAAACAATTTAAAATAATATGAAGACTCCAACTTATAAGGAACTTTTGGATGCAGGTGTACACTTTGGACACTTAAAGCGTAAATGGAATCCTAAGATGCTTCCTTACATCTTCATGGAAAGAAAAGGTATTCACATCATCGATATTAACCGTACGATAGAAGCTTTAGAAGCAGCAGGAAAGGCTGCAAAAGCTATGGCAAAGGCAGGCAAGAAAATCATGTTTGTTGCTACTAAGAAGCAAGCAAGAGGAATCGTTGCAGAAGGGGCAAAAAGCGTAGGTATGCCATTTGTAACAGACAGATGGTTAGGGGGAATGATGACGAACTTTTCTACTATTCGTAAGTCTGTAAAGAAGATGCAGAGTATTAATACCATGCTTTCAGATGCAAAATTAAGCGTAACGAAAAAGGAACGTTTGACTTTGACAAGAGAACGGGATAAGATGAACAAGGTATTAGGTGGTATTGCTAACTTAAATAGATTGCCATCTGCATTGTTTATCATTGATATTCAACACGAGCATATTGCAGTAAAAGAATCTCATAAATTAGGATTAAAGACTTTTGGTATCGTAGATACTAATTCTGACCCTAATCAAGTAGATTTTGCAATTCCTGCAAATGATGATGCTTCTAAGTCTGTTCAAGCGATTACTGATTATATCGTAGGATGTATTCAAGAAGGATTGAATGAGCGACAAGGGGCAAAAGCTGGTAAGAAAAAAGAAGAGGCGGCAGCTTAAGTTAATTAATTATTGATTGATTATTAATTACTGATTTTGAGGTAACATATTGGTTGTTCAAGATGTATTAATAATTATTAATTAATAATTATTCAACTAAACCTAAATTTACTAACAAATTAATCTTAAAATAATGGTAGCAATTTCTGCTAAAGACGTAAAAAAACTGCGTGATTTGACAGGCGCAGGTATGATGGATTGTAAAAAAGCATTGGTAGAGGCTGAAGGTGATACTGAGAAAGCAATTGAATACTTACGTAAGAAAGGTCAAAAAATGGCTGGAAAAAGAGCGGATAGAGACGCTAAAGAAGGTGTCGTTATCGCTTTGACTTCTGCTAATAGAAATAATGGTGTAATTATTAGATTAGGTTGTGAAACTGATTTTGTGGCTAAAGGAGAAAGCTTTATCGCTCTAGGTAACTCTATAGCAGAATTAGCACTTAAGAAGTTACCTGCCTCTCTAGAAGATTTATTGGCATTACCTTATGAAGGTGGAATGTCAGTTGCTGAAAAATTAGTAGAGCAGATTGGGGTGATTGGTGAGAAGGTAGAAGTTAGCAGATACGAAAAAATCGAAACTGCTGCTGGTGAAGGTCAAGTAATTCCTTATATCCACATGGGATACCGTGCGGCTGTAATTGTTGCTTTGAACTTAGAAGGACCAAGCTTTATCGAGCCAGGAAAGAATGTGGCTATGCAAGTAGCGGCAATGCGTCCAATCGCTTTAGATAAAGATGGAGTAGATGCAAGTGTAGTAGAGAAAGAAATCGAAATTGGAAAAGATCAAGCAAGACAAGAAGGCAAGCCAGAGGCAATGCTAGAAAGAATTGCAATGGGTAGATTGAATAAATTTTACAAAGAAAAAACTTTATTGCATCAGATGTATGTAAAGAGTAATAAACAATCAATTACTGAATACTTAAAGAGCATTGATAAAAATTTAACAGTAACTGATTTCAAGCACATAGAACTTGGATAAGTTATTGAAGTAAAAAAAAGCGGATTATTCTTTTGAATGATTCGCTTTTTTTTTGCCAACTTTTATAAGTTTGCATTTGATAAATATAATGTTACTCCCTGACAATTTTATAACCAAAATCATAACACTATAACATGCCTTTAAAATACAAGAGAGTTTTATTAAAATTAAGTGGAGAATCGTTAATGGGAGACCAACCATTTGGTATTTCCGCAGATATGCTAACTCATTATGCTACCTTGATAAAAGAAGTACAAGAAGCAGGTGTCGAAGTAGCAGTAGTTATTGGAGGTGGGAATATTTTTAGAGGACTACAAGCCAAATCGTCCGGTATAGAAAGAGTTCAAGGAGATTATATGGGAATGATGGCAACTGTAATTAATGGAATGGCACTACAAAGTGCTCTAGAACAACAAGGTGTTTTTACTCGATTAATTACCGCTATTAAGATGGAAAAAATTGCAGAACCTTATATTCGAAGACGAGCTATTCGGCACGTTGAGAAGGGAAGAGTGGTGATTTTTTCTGCGGGAACTGGAAGCCCGTATTTTACGACCGATTCTGCGGCTGCATTGAGAGCAAAAGAAATTAATGCGGATGTTATTTTAAAAGGTACAAGAGTGGACGGAATTTATTCTGCGGACCCAGAAAAAGACCCAAAAGCAGAGAAATTTGATAAACTAAAATTTGCCGAAGTTATTAGTGCAGGCTACAGTGTTATGGATATGACTGCATTTACGATGTGTCAAGAAAGTAATTTGCCTATTATTGTTTTTGATATCAATAGACGAGATAACTTAATGCGGATTATCAATGGAGAGGCAATTGGTACATTAGTTGAAGGATAATTTTAGCTAAGTCTAGCAATAATTTT
>CALLVC010000399.1 GCA_938010785.1 uncultured Saprospiraceae bacterium | reverse complement strand
GTCGAAGGCCTTGACCTCGTCGAGGATCAGTCAATGAGTTGAAAAACTCAAACATTTTGTATTTCATAATTTTCCAATTTATGACAAAGAACGTACTTTTTCTAGAACCAATCACCCCTGCCAGAGAGGTGGAAAACATCTTGCTAATTCTAATCTTTTTTTGATAAAGAATAGTAAATATCAAAATAATAAAACATAAGTTATGTTTAAAAAATATATTCCTTTACTTTTTCTTATACTTCTTTCCAAATCTTATATCCGAAGACTATAGTTGTAGCTTAAAATTGAAGGTCGATGAGGCTGTCTCATAAGTAAAACGAAAAATTAATACCGAATAAAATGTGGATTTCCTCCCCCTAACCCCCTCCAAAGCAGGGGAAATGCATCATGCAAGAAAAGAAATCAGTACTTTATTTGGTGCTGTTTTTCAAAAAAGGACTTATGAGACAGCCCCCAATATTTCAACAATTCTCAACTTTTATCAGTCGATTAGAAATTATAAAAACGACTTTTCGTTCGCCCTATTATATTTTATAATAAACATGAATTTCTACTTTTCTATTTTTACTATAAATAAAGGAAGCTCTGGTCTCTCCGTATCCTTTATATTTTATTTTCAAATTAGTATATCCTTTTGCTTTAAAATAATCTGCCACCTCTTGCGCTCTCTTTTCGGACAATCTTTGATTATAATCGTCTGTACCTATTTGGTCTGCAAATCCTTCTACTACAATTAGGGCTAATTGGTCTTTATCCAAATCCTCAATTAGTCTGTCTATATTATACCTTGCTTCTTGCGTTAATGTAAAGTCATCAAAATAAAAGTAAACATCAGAAGTGGCATATAATTTTTCAGTAGGAATTTTACCTTTTTTTGAGGTAAATTTTCCCACATTAATCTTTTCTGCTTCCTGATTGGCAGATTGAGGTATTACTTTCCTATCAAGGCTTGCAATATCCATGGATTTGCTAAGGGGGCGTAAATATATATCAATTTCTACGAAACCCTCTTCGTTCCAATTATCTAATTTAAAAGCATTTTCAAAATCATAGTATTTTCTTTCGGAAACAAAGACTTTGAATAAACTTAACACTGGGTGACAAGCAAAAAATCGCCCCTCCTCGTCGGTTTTATAATTCCCTTTTTCTCCTATATAAACCACGGATTCGATTGGTTCTTTTGTAACGGCGTCAAAAACTTGTCCTTTTATATAGGCAATTTCTTCAAAATCTTTTTTAGCTGGCATTTCGAATTCATAAATATCAATTCCGCCATACCCTCCTTCTCTAGAAGAACCAATAAGCCCTTTATCTCCTTTGGCCGTCATAAAGAAACTAATTTCTTGTTCTGGAGAATTAATTGGTTTACCCATATTTTGTGGCTGTCCCCATTCTGTATCTTCACTATATCGAGCATAAAATATGTCCATTCCACCAAACCCAGGATGCCCGTTGGAAGCAAAAAATAGCGTTACATTATCGTCGGCTATAAATGGAGATTCCTCATCTCTTGGGGTATTGATTTTTGGTCCTAAATTAATGGCCTCCGTCCAATTACCATTTTCTTGTAAATGGCTAACCCAAATATCTTTTCCACCAAAACCTCCCGGACGGTCACTCACAAAATAAAGTGATTTTCCTTCACAATTAATGGTTGGTTGACTGTCCCAAAACTCAGAATTTACTTCTGGACCTAATTTATTTATTTCCAAAATTGCATCTCTATGCATATTGGCTTTCAAAATATTACAATCTCCTTTGGTATCATCCCTATCATAACCAGGGAAATACATCCACTTCTCATTTCGGCTAATTTTCCCCATCCCTTGATTGAAATCCTTTCTCATTTTTTTGTCTAACAAAGCTTTACTTTTTGCCCAACCATTTCCTTCTGCTGTACTATACATTAATTGGTCTTCTCCTCCGTAAAGTGGTACGTTTCGGGTATAAAACATCCAACTTTCATTATTCGCTATATAGGGAAATAAATCGTCTAATTTAGAGTTAATTTTTGGGCCTAAATTGGTCATTTTAACATTCACAAAGTCAGTTTTATGAGCGGCAAAACTACAATTAGCGAGATAACTTTCTAGTAAAGTATTATAATAAATCTCTGTACTTAATTCTAATTCTCCATTTTCGAAAGAATCAGGAGGTATTTTTAGAAAGCTTTCATATTCTTTTAAACGTTCTTTTGCTTTAGCATAATTTTCTATTTTCATAAACATTTCCCCTGATTGAAAATATAATGCTCGGGACAACTTGGGGTTTATAGATAATGCCGTCTCAAAATAGTCTGATGCGATTTGGTACTCCCCCAATTGTTCATGAACAACTCCTAAACGTCGATAAGCTGCTGCCATTCTTGGTTTTAGTGCTATTACTCGCTCAAAATATTTTTGTGCTTTTTTGTATTTCTTTTTGGAAAGACTTATATCTCCATCTCTAAAAGATTGGAGAAATTCTGTTTGCTGGGCAGCAGACAATTCTATTTGAGCCTCACCTTGGAAAGGTAGGAATAATAAAAAAAGAAAAATTAGAAAGGGATTATAATTAACAGTCATACTTTTGAAATTCTAACAATAACAAAAGTACGGGAAAATAGGATAAAAAGTTGAGGGCTTATAGATAAAAATTCGGAAGATAAAATTTAGTGGATTGAATCATTGCAACAGCACAAATCACAGTTACAACTTATAAATTTTTATTGAAGTAGGTCTAAAATTCGCTGAGCTGTTCTTTGTACACTAAATCCTCCAGTATGTTGCCATACAATTTTCCCATCCGCATCAATCAAAACACTATAAGGTAAGGTTTCAACTTTATATGATTTCACCATTTCTTTATTGGCAAATAAATGTTTACCTGGAAAGGTACCTTTTGACAAATAATCTCTCCACTTATTAGCATTTCTGTCCAACGAAACATATAAAAATGCCACATTATCTTTTCTGAATTGGTTTTGTAATTTTTGGTGGGCAGGTAATAACCGAGTACAAGGGCGACACCAAGTTGCCCAAAAATCTAAGAAAATAACTTTTCCTTTGTAGTCCGCTAAAGAAACAATATCTCCATGTACATCCACTAATTCAAAATCCGGAGCATTCATTCCTTCTACAATTCCTTTACTCTCTTGGTAGGCCAATTTCACAAATTCGCCATATAAGGTATAGGGACAATTGTTTATAAAATGATAAGCAGCTTTTTCTGCATTAGGAACATTATCTCGTTTTAACGCGATAGAATGTTGTAGGGCTTTATAAAAAAACAAAGGCTTTCCCTTCAAATATTTATCCGCTAGCTCAAACCTAGATAAGTTTTTATTTTCCTTGAGCACTGCCATAAAACTTAAATAATCTTGGATGTAATACAAATAGTGCTTATTTGGCAATGCTCCAGCATTATTTAAGGGTATTTGGCCCATAAACTCATAATAATTATCAGGCACTTCCATTGGTGCTGTTTGATTATTAAAAATAGGATGCTCATAAGGATAGTTCATTAAATTAAAGGCATACCAATATTCAATATCAGCTTTGGCATATTTTATTACTTCTGCTGTAAGCGAATGTGTATTTAAATATTCTCTTAAGAACTTTAATTTGTTTGCCTTTAATTGTTTTACATAAACTTTGAACTCTGCCGGTGTGGCATATCTAATTTTTCGCTCTAATTCTATTTTAATATGCTTAAATTTATTGGCTGCAGCTAATAAATAATTATTAATTCCACTACCCTTTCCAGAGAAAATCAACCCACTATATAAATCATTTCCATTAATTTCTATATCTAAATCATATCCAGGTTGTAAATACATATCTATCAACTGATTACCTAATTTTATAGAAGCCGTGGTGGTAGATTTCAATGGAATATTTAAATGAAATTTAGCATTAGCTCTTTTTTGAAAAGGGAAAACAGTTTCTTCCCTTAATAAAGGATTAGTGTTGATAATTATTTCCGCTTTGTTAAAGGTCTTTGGACTAGTCTTTGCATTAATAGTCGTTATTCTCGAAAAGGTACTAAAGTCTGGAGAAGGAATAATTATTTCTTCTGGATGTTCTTCCGTATTATTTTTTAAGCTTTGTTTGGCTTTTTGTTTTTTGATAAGTTCTGCTACCACATCTTTTGTCAAATTTTGGAGCATAGCTTTTATTTCCTGCTCTTGGACCTTCAAGTTTTCAACTATTTCTTTGGCTTCGTTATCTTTTTTAGTTTTAAATAATTTTGCTTCTCTTTTAGTTTTTTCATAAACCCGTCGCAAAATTTCTATGTAAGGTCCTGTTTCAGCTTGAGCTAGATATTTTTCTAATTTTTCTACATCTATTGCACCTGTTTTAATAATTTCTTGGTATAAATCCTTTGCTATTGCGTAGCGCATTACCTTACCTTTGAAATTGGCGTATTTAAAATTTTGCATCAATTCCGGTCGAGTATCAGGGATTTCTACCCATCTTTTAGCATAAACTACCTTTTGCTTTAAGTTAATTCCAGCGTTAAATACCCAACCTGCACGCCCATCAGGTAACTCTATTTTCAAAAATTGGTCCCGATACCTTTTCCCTTTATAGGCATAACTAAACCTATCATTCGTTACATCTTGTAAAAAAAGAACTTCTGAACCACGGTCTAAATTAGCAATGGTCGATAATTCATCATGCGCTTTCTCTCGTACTGCTAACTGTTCTATAAGCACTTGCCCAAAAGTTTCTTCCATTTTGACCTTCAACAATTCTTTTTTAACTCCATCTACATTTTTAAACTGCAATTTTCCTCTTGCTATCATATCCTCTCGCCACGATGTATATTGTCCAATGTATTCGAGGTAGTTAGCATTTGTTAGGGCCGCTTCATTATTTAAATTCAGCGTATCCATAAACTTGTAATACTCTTCTTCCAGCGATAATGGAACTTTAAAAGCTTTGGAAGTGGGATGCTGTTCTCGATAGCGCATTAGGTTTTGGCCCCACCAATAATTGATGTCCGCCTTGATATATTCATAAAAAGGGGTAGAGAAATGAGTATCTCTTTTTGTTAAATACTCATCTAAAAATTTAACTTTTTCTTCCTTATAATTGGTTAATAAAAGTTGATAATTTTCGGCAGTATTTTTAGCAATACTTTTGTCAATATGGTTGGCGTCATTCACATCAAATTTCAAAAAAGTAGCCTTCAAATAATTATTTCTAAGACCACCTTTACCCGAATATTTCAAAGAATCTATAAAAGCAAAGGCATCTGATTGGACAATAATGCTATCTCCCTTTTCTACAAAAATAGGAACATGTACATCTCCTAAAGCTATAAACCCCGAAGTGTTTTCTCTATATGGAATACTAATTTTAAATCGACCGTCTTTGATGGGTGCAGAATAATTGATTTCTGCAAAAGTTAGGAAGTTTTCATAAAACTTAAAAGATATTTTTTGGTTGAAATTGGAGTTAGAAATTTTTCCACTGAAAACAATAGTGGCTTTGTTTTGCTCCCCCTGAGCAAATGCGGTTACTGTCCATAAAAATAATAAAGGAACAAGTATTAATATTAGTCTAGTATGTAGTATTTCTCGAAACATTTATTTTTCTTCTTATTACTCGTACTACAATTTTTATGCAAGCTAATAAATAACTTGCTCAAAGCGTTATTCAAACTAAAATTTTAACTTAAAAAGCTATTATTTAGCTTACAATTAAGTTGTTAGGTATGGATTTGCAAGGTATTAAACAAATAATCCATACGACTATTTCATAATATCATACCCTTTTGTTTTTAGGTTTGATTAATTATCATAATCCATTCTCCGACCATCTGGTGCTACAATGGTAACTTTAGGTGTCTCACTTGCTTCAACTCGACCAATAATTTGGCTGTGTACATTAAAAGATTTTGAAATTTCAATAATGCGTTCTGCCATCTCAGGCTTTACGTATAGCTCCAGACGATGCCCCATGTTAAATACTTGATACATCTCTCTCCAATCTGTATCAGCTTCCTCTTTAATCATTTGGAAGAGTGGTGGAATGGGTAATAAATTATCTTTGATGACATGCACATTATCAACAAATTTTATGACTTTAGTTTGTGCCC
Source organism: uncultured Saprospiraceae bacterium (assembly GCA_938010785.1). GTDB lineage: Bacteria > Bacteroidota > Bacteroidia > Chitinophagales > Saprospiraceae > JAFMDF01. Next base: position 7,997 of record CALLVC010000399.1, on the reverse strand, counting down.
CGCCTGTGCAATGAATCATCCCATCAATCTGTCCACTGAACTCTTCTAGAATAGCTTTTATAATTGGCATATAAGTTCTCGTAGGAGATAGTACTAATTTTCCTACATCTATTTGTGCTCCATCAATATCAATCTTATCAGTTAATTTTTTGGAACCTATATATACTACCTCATTAGGAGTGTTGGAATCAAAACTATCTGGATATTTTTCGGCATACTCTTTACTCAAAACATCGTGCCTTGCAGAAGTCAAACCATTACTTCCCATTCCTCCGTTATAGGTCTCCTCATAGGTTGCTTGACCATAAGAAGCTAGGCCTACAATTACATTTCCTGGTTTAATGTCATTAACAATTAAATCTGCTTTTTTCATTCGAGCAAAAGCGGTATACCCTACATCAATAGTACGCACTACATCCCCAACATCTGCTGTTTCACCACCTGCAGAATGCACATTGATACCATAAGTAGCTAACTTGTCGGTCAACTTTTTAGTCGCACGAATTAAAGCCGTAATAACCTCTCCAGTTATTAAATTTTTGTTTCGCCCGATTGTAGAAGACAATAAAATATTATCAACACATCCAACGCAAGCCATATCATCTAAATTCATCACTAACGCATCCTGAGCGATACCTTCCCAGACAGATACATCTCCTGTTTCTTTCCAATATAAATAGGCCAAACTCGTTTTAGTTCCCGCAGTATCTGCGTGCATTAAATTCACATATTCCCCATCGCCACCAGCCACATCTGGAAGGATTTTACAAAATGCATTTGGAAATAATCCTTTATCCATTCCTTTAATCGCTTCGTGAACTTCATCTTTAGTCGCTGAAACGCCTCTTAAATCATATTTATAATTAGCCATTTTTACTTTTTATTTTATTATTTCCAACTCAAATAGAACAAAAATCTTAAAGCTGAAGATGTACACCAAGGCCGTCTGGCTAAAGAAAGAGCCCCAGATAGCTATCGGGGCTGAAAGTATCGCTTTCTAGGTTCCCCTAGCAGGAGATACTTTGAAAGTATCTCCTGCTTTTCGGTCAAGAACCCCTTAGCCCGACGGCTATGGATATACACTTTATTAATCCATCGTTCCTAAGCAAACTGCTCAGCAACAACTAAATCTTTTCCTGCACCTTGATAGTTATAAAAGCCTTCGCCTGTTTTTCTTCCTAATTTACCAGCTGCCACCATATTTACTAATAGTGGACATGGTGCATATTTAGGATTTCCAAATCCATCTTTTAAGACATTTAATATAGCTAAACAAACATCTAATCCTACAAAATCTGCTAATTGTAAGGGTCCCATTGGATGCCCCATACCTAATTTCATTACAGTATCAATTTCTTGGACTCCAGCAACACCTTCATATAAAGTGTAAAAGGCCTCATTTAATAAAGGCATCAACATTCTATTAGCTGCAAATCCTGGATAATCCTTGATTTCGACGGGCACTTTTCCTAAATGCTCTGATAATTCCATGATTTCTGCGGTAACTGCCTTCGATGTCCCATAACCATTAATTACCTCTACCAATTTCATCACTGGAACTGGATTAAAAAAGTGCATACCAATCACCTTTTCAGGACGATTAGTAGCTGCTGCAATCTTGGTAATAGAAATGGAAGAAGTATTACTGGCTAAAATAGCATTTTCTGGTGCAGCTTCATCAATTTGCTTAAAGATTTTTAGTTTCAAATCAAGTCTTTCAGTGGCTGCTTCTACCACTAAATCTGCATTTTTCACTCCAGATGCTAAATCTGTGCTTGTCACTACATTTCTAAGGGTAGCAGCTTTGTCCGCTTCCGAAATTTTCTCTTTGCGAACCATTCTATCCAAATTTTTCTCTATCGTCCCTAATGCTTTATCCAAAGCTGCCTGAGAAATATCTACTAATACGACTGCGAAGCCTTTCATCGCAAAAACATGGGCGATACCATTCCCCATTGTTCCTGCTCCAATAACCGTTATATTCTTCATTTAAACTTTTTAAATTTGCCTAGTTGAAATTAAAACCGCAAAGGTAAATATTATTTTTAAGTACTTTTAGGTAGAAATGGTGATATTTTTTTTCTTTAAGGAACGGTGTAGAAATAGATTTACAAACCTGCCCGACACTCAGGCAGGCGGGTTTAGGATAGCTTATTTTGTTCTTAGTTTTTTACTTAAAAAGTAGAATAAAGTCAAACTAAGATTATTTAAAAAGTAATTTTATCTCTAATTATTAGAACAGAAGTGATTTAAATCTACTCAGCAATTCTTGGTTTGACTTTTTTCCAACCAGTAACTTCCTGTTACCGGTTGATTTATGGCCTACATTCGATAAAATTATCCAGTGACGGGAAGTCACTAGATAGAAGTAACTGCCAAACCGAGAATTGCTGAAATCTACTTAGAAATTGTGAATTTTTATTTAAGATAAAATTAATCAGAAAACTTTAACTTAGTAAATGAAAATTATATTAATTGTATTGATTTTATGCTTTCAGCAAGCAATGTATGGCCAATCGCCAAATGTAACTAAAGACATTTCGGCAGTGGTTTTCTTAGATTCTTTTGTGGTCACAGCCACAAAACGGGGATTTAATGTCGAGGATTTTATTGACATTGTTCAACAGGATGAATCTTTTTATAATGCATTTCATAATTTAAGATTTCAACCACATATTGCAGATAATCAAGTCGAAATTTTAAGCAGAAAACAAACGGTAAAAGCAGCAAATTATCATACAATCGAACAATTTATGGAAGGAAATTGTCGGACGATGAAATATTTGAAGGAAGATATCAAAGGAAAATTTTTTAAAAAAAAGAAAATAAGAAAGCATAAATATTATACAGCCCGCATGCACGAGCAAGTCTTTTTAACGAAAGGGAAAGTTTGTGGCAAACCCAATAATCCTAGTATTACCCAAAATAATTTAAGCGGCATAGAAAAACATGTAAATGAGTTAAAGAAACTCATATTTCAGCCAGGAAAAGAAGTTGATGTACCATTTATTGGTGGTAAAACAGCTATTTTCGAAGAAAAGATGATTAAGTATTATGACTTTTATATTTCTTCAAAAATCTATGCTGAAGATAAGGAATGTTATGTTTTCAGGGCTGTTGTCAAACCAGAAACGGCTACTAATAAAACCATTATTAAATATTTAGAAACCTACTTTGACAAAGAAGATTTTCAAGTCTTAGCTCGTAACTACCATTTAAAATATGATAGCCTTTTTGATTTTGATGTTAAAATGAAGGTGGCTTTAACTCAATTTGACGGAAAATACTTACCTGAAAAAATTGACTATCAAGGTAATTGGAAAATTCCTACCCAAACTCGTGAACGGGTTAATTTTTTGATTGATTTTAAGTATTGAAATAATCAGCAAAGCTAGTGTTCGACCAAGTATGATTTGACAGGTAAAAAGTAACCGCCAAATTAGGGCGAACGAAAAATCGTTTTTATAATATGTAATCGACTGGTAAAAATTAAAAACTGCTAAAATCTTGGTTTGAAGATTACATCTTCAAACATCGACTATCAACTTTTCAAAGGTTTATATATTACGATTTTGGCTTTTCGTTCGCCCTATCTGTAGATATAAAGTGACCAATTTTTATGGGTATGCCCTTTTGAGCGTTTACTCATTTTTTATTTATTCAAATATTTAAAAGCATTAAATTACTTTTCTACTAACGAACCACCTACCTTTGCCAACTTTATCAAAAGATAGTTACTATTCACCATTGAGTACTTTTACCATAAAGAAAATAAAGTACATAGAGTTCCTAAAGTAATTTTAGAGCTTTATTTGCTTTCTTTTCTAAGAACTTTATGTGCTTATGCTTATGGTTAAAAGAGTAAGTGCTGAACAGTTAGGCAAAATAAATTAAGGTTCTTTGACAATTTTTGCATTTCTAAAAATCACGAAGTGATTAAACCATAATAGCCCCGTATGAAATGCGGGGATTTGAGGAAATTCGAGCCCCACAATCACGGAGTGATTGAACTTTTTGCAAAAATTGTCAAAGAGCCTAAATTAATAAAGTGGTCATTTTGAGGAAATATTTTTTTCCTAGACAAGGCATGAACCCGTACGGGTGAACCGCAAAGCGGATGGAAAGCCTACAGACATAGCACCGCTATGGCGAGCCTGCCGGCAGAGGCAGGCATTTTCAACGTAGTATAGGTAAAAAAGAGGAACTCATAAATGGCTAATTAATTATTTTACTTTGCCTAACTTCCTAAAATTTGGGTAGGTTATTTATTTCCTGCCCCCTAAAATAAAAATTATGAACAAACAAATCACCCGTCTTTCCTACTTTATCCTATTGCTATTGATAGTAGGATTCACTACGAATCTAAAAGCTCAATGCGCCTCCTTTTACAACCAAGATGTCTTATTAACCAGCCAAATACAAGTGGACGCATTTTGTGGCTGCTCAACCATTAATGGGAATTTACGGATTGGCATCAACGAAGGAAATGACATTCAGAATTTATTGCCTTTAGATGGCTTAAAAGAAGTAACAGGGGAAGTTTTTATTTCCTACACACAGTTGACTGATTTAAATGGATTAGGACAATTAAAAAACATTGGACAAAGTTTAGTCCTTCACAATAATAGCCAACTAAAAAATGTGGATGCCTTAAATTTAATTACCGATATTAAGGATGATGTTTCTATTTTTGAAAATGGAGCATTAGAAAATTTATATGGTCTTGCTAATTTAAAAAGTATTGAAAACAGCCTCAGCATTGATAGAAACCCAAAACTGGCAAACCTCTATCCTTTTGCCAACATAAAATCGCTCGGTAATAATCTCGTAATCAGGCTTAATGACCAACTCAGAAGTCTAGAAGGGTTGATGAATCTAAAAACAATTGGTGGTGGTCTAAGCATTATTAGCAATAATTCCTTGGCTAAACTACAAGGCTTGGATAGCTTGATGTTTATCGGTGGTCTTATTATCAATGAAAATCCAGTTTTAGAGGACTGTTGTAGAATTGCTCATTTAGTAGATAGAGACTTGAATAATGGAATCATTTCTGGCATCATTAATATCGAATCAAATCCTATTTTTTGTAATTCCATCGAAGAAATTATTAGCCAGTGTCAACCTAGATTTTCTTCGTGTAATGATATTCAAAGGTTAACTTTCGCAAATGGGTTTACCATTTCTAATCTAAATGCCCCTAATGTAAATATCAATATTAGGTCCCGCTTTTCAAGTGGCTTTGCCACAGAAACTTGTACGAATAATAGCTGTACCTATATCGTTAGTAAACCTGGTTTCTATGATGCTGAAATTGAATTACTGGATGAAAATAATCAGCCTTTTTGTAGAGAAATACTAAGCTTTCACGTATTAAGTTGTGAAGATGGTGGGTTCTGCAATATTGATTGTGACGACCTTTACACCGTCGTAAATGCCACTAGGGTTGGGCAACTTTTTATTCAAGGCTTATCTGCACCTAGAGCGCTAATAGAAATCTTTGACAGCAACCGCCAATTAATTCATAGAGAGGATACAGGAAATAATAATTTTGTCCGAGTCGAGCATTTACTACCAGGCAATTATTTCATTAAAACACAATTTTTTAATCGGGCTGATGAATTGATTTGTACTAAAGAAAATATTCCCTTCATAATCCCACCTTACCAACAGGTAGATTGTAATGAAATTGAGATAGTTGCCACTGATAATTCAATCATGGTAAATGGTCTGACAGCAGCTTCGCAGGGACTCTATATATCGGATGACAATGGAAACCTAATCTATAGTTGTTACAATGGTACTGGCAGCGAAGATTTTTGTCCCATTGACCATGTAATTGATAATCTAACAGCGGGCATCTATACAGTAAATATTAATCAATACAACGAAATTGGCACACAAATTTGTCGGAGAAGAGATAAGGTAGCCATTCCAAATAGTAACATCATCGACTGTTCCTCCATTCAAATAATAGGAGGCAATCAACAAATCGAGCTTTCAGGTTTGGTCAATCCTAGATTTGTAACAATTACTCGAGGGAACACTACTATTTTCGACTGTAGAAATGCCGAATGCGAGGAAACGTTACTCATTGAAAATTTAGAACTTGGTACTTATACCATTGATTTAGAATTACAAGATGACAACTTTGGATTCACCTGTACAAGAAATGAAGTTGGCGTTTTTGTAACAGAAAATCAGGTGATAACAGAAGACTGTGCCAATATAAAAATCGAAAGTGACGACAACCAATTGTCCGTCACAGGTCTAACCGCCCCCAATATCATCCTTCAAGTTTTTGACGAAAATTATACCCAAATTTTCCGCTGTCAAGGTGGAAATTGTGGTAATGAACAAATTATTGACAACCTATCGGCAGGTACCTACCTCGTCGGAGTCCAATTTTACACGGCTAATTGGGAATCTATTTGCAGTCGAGAAAATATCAATATCACTATTATGGATGGCGACGGCGGTAATAATGGTGGCGGTAATAATGGGGGTACAGTTAGTGCCAATTGTAACGACCTTACCTTCACGCCTACAGTAGGACAAATTACCGTTGAAGGGCTCAATACCGCTTTTTCTCAAGTGCAGATTATTGGTCAAAACACCAATTGGCAAGTAGTCACTATTTGCCAAAGGGATTGTGATGAAACTCAAATCATCCCTAATTTAACCACTGGAGAATACTCCGTAAAAGTACAACTGAATGCTACTGATGGTTCCAACTGTTATAGAGAAGAAAAAATAACGATTGGAGATACGCCTCCACCGCCGACAGGTGAGGATTGTGAAGGCCTTGATATTTTTGTAATAAATTCGGAATTATACATCCAAGGCTTAACCGCACCCATAGAAATTGTTCAAGTTTTTGACCAAGACTATAAGGTGGTCTTTCGTTGTCAAGGTCGTGATTGTGGTGAGGAGCAAGTAATTAATAATTTGGAACTAGGGACTTATTTTGTGGGCGTACAATTTTATACCTCAGATTGGGGGTTTATTTGTGCCAAAGACAATATACCTGTAACGATTGAAAGTGGAGAAGGTGTTTTTTGTGATGAATCAGAAAAAGATGGATTTACTAGAATAGGTAATGTGGCGGCTAAAGCGTTTTACCTATCCCATAATCCGCTACCTATTGCAGATGCTCGACAAGCCTGTATCGCCACCAATAGTCGATTGGCTACTTCGCTCATCTCCGAAGAAATTGATTTTATCAAAACCAATATTCAAAATGAAGTCTTTATTGATTTAAGTGATGCCACACAGGAAGGTAATTTCCAATGGGATAACGAACGCAGCTATGAAGGAACTGTATTTGATAACACTGCTATTAATGACTTCGTGTTTATAGCAAATTGGAGTGATGATTTAATTGCGACGAATGATGCCGTTTGGAAACATTTTGTCTGTGAAGTTCCTTGTGCGGTCTCCGCAATTAGTGGCGAAGATAGAACGACCAATTTTACTACTTTAGAAAAAGACATCAAGCTTTTTCCTAATCCTGTACAATCGGAAATCAACTTACAGGTAGTATCTCTAAAAGGAAAAAAAGGCAGTATTAAAATTCACAATATCTATGGTCAATTAGTTCAACAATTCGACTATCTAGATTTTAACCAACCGCACCTTACGCTTGCTATAAACAACTTTGAAAATGGACTTTATGTATTAAGTATTCAAGCTGAAAAGACACCACTTATCAGTAAACGATTTGTGATAGAACATTGGAAGTGATAAACCTAGGCAAAATAAATTAATAAAGTGGTCATTTTGAGGAAATATTTTTTTCCTAGACAAGGCATGAACCCGTAGGGGTGAACCGCAAAGCGGATGGAAAGCCTACAGACATAGCACCGCTATGGCGAGCCTGCCTGCCGGCAGAGGCAGGCATTTTCAACATAAACAAACACTGTTTGTGAACCGCATAGCGGACGGGATGCTAGTAAAAAAGATGAACTCATAAATGGCTAATTAATTATTTTACTTTGCCT
>CALLVC010000398.1 GCA_938010785.1 uncultured Saprospiraceae bacterium | reverse complement strand
TCAAAGCCCCATCTGTTTCCGCAAAACCTTCGCCCGTTTATCAGGCCCATCATGACTCCATCCAGGAGCTAAAAATATATATTTCAGTTTATCCGACCACTTTGAGGCTCGACGAACATCTCGCCAAATCGCCGCATATTCATGTCCAGCTACTGTAAAAGGATTAAAAGTATTAATGTTTTCTGTCAAGCCATAAATAGGCTTTTCAATATCCTTTTCCTGAGAAAAAGTGCCAAATAGTCTATCCCATATGATTAAAACACCCGCATGATTGCAATCCAAATAGCGAATATTAGACGCATGATGCACTCGGTGGTGAGATGGCGTATTGAAAATAAATTCATACCAGTTTGGTAATTTATCCACCAATTCTGTATGCACCCAAAACTGGTAAAATAGATTGATAGAGATGATTATAAACATCATCAATGGGTCAAAACCAAGTAGTGGAATCCACATCCAAAACAGAAATTTATGGACTCTTTCCCCTACTCCTTGCCTTAATGCAGTGCCATAATTAAAGTGTTCAGATGAATGGTGTGGGACATGACCCGCCCAGAAAAGACGGACTTCATGGTTCAAGCGATGAAACCAATAATAGGCAAAATCATCTAGGAAAAATAAGGCAGTCCAAGCCCACCATTGACGACCAACCACATCTCTCAAAGGGCTAAATTCGTGGATATAATAGAAGGCAATAAAAGCTAAAAGTTTGGGGACTATTTCAATGATACCTGTGAAAATCAACATCCAAATAGAAGCCATGGTATCTTTTCCATAATACAAATCCAATTTTTCCTTTCTGTCCACTATGACTTCTGCTACAATGGCCAAAATAAATATGGGTAAAGCAAAAATGGTTAGATTGTCTTGCGCCATTAAATCTAAAAAGAATTGAATATCCATAAATCGTATTTTAATCAGTTCAATTTATCCTAAAGGTAGTGATTTTTGGAAAGTCTAAGACCTATTTTTATTTTTAATGAATAGGATTCTCTTTTTTTTTAATTTTTTTACATCTTGAGACTATTGTTTATCTATGATTGACCAAAAACAAAGGCTGTACGAAGTTTTACAAATCACATAGGATTCAACGCGGATTGCACTGATAAAACGGATTTTTATAGGTCGTGTGCGCCAAAAAACACTCAATAGTATAATGTACACGACGGGTAAAATCCGCCCAATCCGTTTAATCCGCGTTGAATCAAGTCTAATTTTAAGCCTAACCAAAAACTATGAATTAGCAATGAAATATTTATTTTCTTTAATGCTACTTCTGACTTGCCTTGGAGATGCTATTGCTCAATCCAATGAAGGCACCAACCTCTGGTTTGGCTTCATGGAACACAGGGATGCAGGAAGAACGACTATGGTGGTTATGATTACTTCCAAGCAGAATACAAGTGGGACAGTAACTATTCCTTTATTGGATTGGACCACCTCTTTTACGGTAACAGCAGACCAAGTCGAAGTGATAGAATTGCCTCAAATTGCCGAGACTCTAGGGTCTGAGACCATCACGCAAACAGGCGTACAAATCCGTTCTCTTCAACCCATTTCTGCATACATTCATCAATATTTTGACCTACGTTCAGAGGCTTCTATTGTCTTGCCGATTGATGCCATTTCCACTGAGTACTTTGTTATGTCTTATACGGGAGTTCAGCAGCGAGGGGTAGATTATTTGTCCGAATTTTTAATTGTTGCGACAGATGAGGAAACGACTATTACGATTACTCCGAGTGACCAAACAAGAGGCGGAAAAAGTCCCGATGCAGCCTTTACGATTTTGCTAAATGCAGGAGAAACTTACCAAGTTCAGGGAGCTTCTGCTAGCAGGGATTTAACAGGTTCTCATATTATTGCAGATAAAAAGATAGCGGTTTTTGGGGGAAATACATGGACACAAGTTCCTTCTAATTGTGGAGCAAGAGATAATTTACTAGAACAAATGTATCCTATTTCCACTTGGGGGAAACAAATTTTGACCGTACCGAGTGCCCAAACTGATTTTGATGTTTTTCGAATTTTAGCTGCTGAAGATAATACTTTAGTAGAGGTTCAAGGAAGTAATACCCGTAGTTTTACTTTGAATAGAGGAGATTGGCAAGAATATCAATCTTCTGAAGCCAATTTTATTATTAGCAGTAAACCCATTTTAGTTGCCCAATATTTAATCGGTCAAAACTGTAATGGACATATTTATGGAGACCCATCCATGGTTTTGTTAAATAGTATCGAGCAAACGAGAGATACCGTTACGCTTTTTAATTCTAGTTTTGAAAATATAATTGAAAATTATATCAACGTTATTACAAGAACGGATGACACAGATATTATTGTTTTTGATGGGCAGCGATTAGTTGACCAAGGAATTATTTTTAACCAAGTAGGTGTTAAAGGTGATTTCAGTTTTGCAAGAGTAAGGGTGGAGGCTGGTGCACATACCATAAGTTCTGATGGTTGTGGAGTCATTGCCACGGCATATGGTTATGGAACAGCGGAATCATATGCCTACAGTGGTGGGGCAAGTTTTTCTAGTATCAATGTAAACCCCATTCCTGATGGAGGTTGTTTAAATGATACCGTATTTTTTGACACGGGACTTTCTCCTAACCGCTATAAATTTTTATGGGACTTAGGCGATGGCAATTCCACGACTGCCGCAAGATTTGAGCATTTTTACCCTAATTTAGGAGCTTATCCAGTTACCTTAGTATTAGAAGATGAATGTTTGGGAACAATTGATACCTTAAATAAAGATTTACAAATAACCCTAAGAAAAGCAGTAGATGCCGCAGATGATATTCAAATTTGTGAGGGAGAATCTTTTCAACTTGCTGCCTCTGATGTTGCCGATGCTACTTATGAGTGGACGGGGCCGGGAAATATATTTTTAGAAGAACAATTCCCAATGATAGACAATGCCCAAGTCACTATGAGTGGCAATTATGGAGTCATTGGTATTGTATCGGGATGTGCGACTTTCCCATCTTTTTTGAATGTAGATGTCAAACCAACCCCTCAACCTGATTTAGGCGAAGACGCAGTTATTTGTACAGACCTATTGGAGGTGAGTTTGGATGCTGGGGAATATGAGACTTATCGTTGGCAAGACAATTCTAGTGATAATCCTTTTGAAGTCAGTGGTGGGGGTGATTTTTTTGTGACCGTCCTAGACGAATTTGGCTGTGAGGGTTCAGATTCTTTGACACTCATTCAGCAATGTCCAACAGATTTGTATATTCCAAATGTGTTTAGTCCAAATGGCGATAATCAAAATGATGCGTTTAAAATTCTTGGTGGGGATATAAAAACGATGCATTTACGTATTTTTAATCGCTGGGGAGAATTAGTTTTTGAAACTACCGACTTAGAACAAGGATGGAATGGCAACTATTTTGGAGAAGAATTGGCCCCAACGGGTGTCTACATTTATAAACTGGATTATGTGGGATTTGAAAGGGATGGAAGTGAATTTGATGGGCGAGAATATGGGACGGTGACTTTAGTAAGGTAGGTTGTTATGTTTAAATGGCTATAAAATCAAGATAAATATGATTTTTCAATTTCCTATAGATTTAGAAATTACAGATAAAAACGTCCAAGCAATAATTGATTTGGATACAGGCTTTATAGGGTTTACAGAGTTTAAAAATAACGATACGCTTGAATATTACTACGGGGAAAGTCCAACAGAATTTAAAAAAGCACTGATAGATAAATTGGAATTATTAGTAGCAAAGAAAAGTTTGGTAAATTTTAAAATTTGCAGAAAGAATGAAAAGATGAAATCAATCAGTGAATATTTTAGAGAAGATTAGGAATAGTATAATAAAAAAACGGAAAGCATATCCAAGGACGTGCTTTCCGTTTTTTATTTTACGGTTTTAGCATGTTAACTAAGATGGATGTTGCCGGCTTTCAATAATTTGCTTTGCCAAATCAATAATAGTCGTGTCGTTAAAATTTAAATAACCTCCTTTTGGACCAGGTTGCAGGTGCCAACCTGGGGATTTTCCCTCACTAAATTTTCTGGCACCAAAATAATTTCTTACGGTTTGTTCTTCAATCTTCAATTCATTTGCGATACGTTTAATACTTCCAGTAGGTAAACTGTGTTTGAGGTTTCTTAACTCTTGAAAAGTAATATTCATAAGGAAATGGTTTTACAATGAAAGGGGATTCTAAATAGGTGATGAGTCTTTCATTGTTTAGTTATGAAATAAGATTAAAATGTGCAATTGTTAAATTCAAACAACTTCTTAGGTTTTGGGTTGGCCTCTATTCTACGTAAGATTGATTATAGGTTAAGGTGTGTTTTGGTTTTATATTGGAAAATTAATAAAATTTAATTTTTTATCAAAGAAATTAATCTAAAAAAGTATATAAAATTCTAGATAAGTATATTTATTCGGAATTTAATTAGGTTGTCTATTGAAAATTGAAAGCAAGTGTTTTTTTGGTAGTATTAAATTTAAACATAAATTTCTCCTTTTAAATAAGTAACGGCATTCCCAGAAATATTGACTCGATTACCTAAATGTTCACAACGTAAAACACCTCCTCTGGCAGATAATTGCAAGGCACTTAACTTGGTTTTATTTAACACTTTTGACCAATAAGGGGTCATAGTCGTATGTGCTGAACCTGTTACAGGGTCTTCATCGATTCCTGCGGCAGGAAAAAAACATCTGGATACAAAATCAACCGTCTCTCCTTTAGCAGAAGTAATGACTCCTCTTGCAGGTAATTTACCTAATTGGGAAAAATTTGGAGAAAAGTGCTCAATCGTTTTTTGGTTGTCAAAAATAGCTAAATAATCATCTTTACCTTTATAAACTTCGGAAGGGGTAACACCAAGTCCTGCTACTATTTCCTCTGGGATAGGTACTTTTTTTAGAACATCTGTGGGAAAATTCATGGTATATAAATCTCCTGATTTTTGGACTGTTAGCAGACCACTTTTAGAATAAAACTTTATGGCATCCCCTTTATAATTCATTTCTGCATAAAGCGCATGTGCAGTTGCCAAAGTAGCATGTCCACATAAATCTACTTCAATGGCAGGGGTAAACCATCTAATATAATAACCGTCTTTTTCAGGGACGATGAAAGCAGTTTCCGATAAATTATTTTCTAAGGCTATTTGCTGCATTTTTTCAGTTGGTAGCCATGCATCAAATGGACAAATTGCGGCAGGATTTCCTCCAAAAAGTTGGTCTGTAAAAGCATCAACTTGGTAAATAGTTAATTTCATATTTATTTTTTATCGAGGTCTAACAAGATGTATAATTTATATAAATCTAAAAATAATAGATTTGGTTGAGTTGATTGTAATTGGCGATTAATAAATGGATGAAAGATGTTTAGGATGCCGTAAACTAACCCAGATATTTTCCACCGCTGACACCATAAAAAGGTTCGTAGGAGCTTAGTGTCTACAGGTTGTGCCTTTTTGTGTAATTGATACAAGTTTTTAATAGCTTCTTTTTGCTTTTTTAAAAAAACAGATTTGTCTTCTAAGCCTAAGTGTTTAAGTGGATTATTGAGGTGTTTTATTTTAATCTTTTTTTGTTGTAAAGCCATGCCAAATAGGGTGTCTTCGTGCCCATATCCTTCGATGCTTTCTTCAAATAATAATTCCAAAAATATAGACTTTGGAATTAAAAAATTATTGGTCATGAAGCTGTAATAAGGTCTAATTTTTCTTTCCTCAGTTAAAATTTCCTCTCTATGTTTTCCATGGAAATAATGCAGTCTTTTTTTACCATTAGTAGGTGGTGTATTTTCGTAAACTCTACCACCGTAAAGCAGGATATTGGGGTTTAAATGGTCCAAATAGTTTTGGATATATTGATTATTGGTTACTTCGGAATCACAATCCATGAATAATAAGTAAGGATATTGCGCAGCTTTTCCAAGTACATTTCTAATTTTTGCTCTTCCTAGATTTGTTGGTAATTCTTTATAATCGACTTTTTCTAAGTTGCTTATAGGTTGATTTTTAGTTTTGTAATGTAAGGTGGAGCCATCGTCAAAGCAAAGTATTTCAAAAGGAATAGTGGAAGCTTCGCATTGTTGATAGAGTGCTTTTACCAAGGTGGTAATATCAAAATTATATGTTGGTATTAGAATGGATAGCAGTGATTTCTTTCTTTCTTTCTTTCTTTCTTTCTTTTCCAGACCAGATAGCTTAGCTAGGAGGATAGGACCACGGATTGAGCGGATTGAGCGGATTGAAACGCCTGCCTGCCGCAGGCAGGGATTTTCATTTAGGTCGTGTTCTTAGACATACTCTTAGATAGGGTAGTGTTTTATAAAAAACTTTTATTGATGCCTTTTGTATTTTAAAAAAATTTAATCTAGTGCCGCTTTATAAATCGCAATCAGCCGTTTTTCTTCTATTTCCCAATTAAATTGAGTAGGTCCAAGCTTACAATTTTCAACTAATTTATTATAATATTTCTCATCATTTGTCAATTTTAGAATAGCTGCTAACAAACTTTCAGGAGCTAAATCTTCAATTAAAACCCCAATCTCTAATGCTTTATTAATATGCACATATTCTGGGAAATTCATGTGAATAGCAGGAATACCCGCATACATATAATCGAAGGTCTTATTCGCTAACGAATAATAGTAACTCAAGCCCTTATTTTCTAATAAATTTAGGCCTATAGTCGCCTGCAAAGTAATCAATTTTAATTCATCAGGTTGTAAATAGCCTAAAAATTTTACACGATTTTGGACCTTTAAATCTTTTGCCAATTGCCTTAAATTTTTTGATAAATCCCCCTCTCCAGCCAACCAAAGTTCTCCTTTTGGAAGCATTTGCATTGTCCGTATCATCGATTCTAATCCACGTCCCTCATTTAAAACGCCTTGGTAAAGTAGGATAGGATTTTCTTTTGACGGCTTGTGTTGTATTATAAGGCTAGGTACGCTAGATTTTGTCTCCTTTTTGGTAATATTCCTAACTAACTGAAAGTTTACCCCATACATTTTAGTAAATAAGGTTTGAAGGGATGCACTGACCGTATAGGCATATTTTAGTTTAGGAATTATCCAATTTCCAAGTGTATGCCACACCCATTTTGTCATCGGTCGATGGACCACTTCTGGGACTTCGGTAAAATATTCGTGCGCATCAAACACACAAGGTTTTCTTTTAAAACGACTAGCTAGATAGCAGGGTAGAAGCGTATCCAAATCAATACTTCCAATAATGTCGAAACGGTTATTTAATAGGAAAAAAAACAACCGAATATTGTAGGCTAGATAAAACAATTTACCATTTTCAAACCATAGATTAAAACGGTGTTGTTGGAATTTTTTGTTGACCAAAGGAATGGAATTAGCCCGAACCCGACCGACTAAAAGGACCTCAAATCCATTATTTGCCAAACTATTACAAATGCGAATCATTCGTTGGTCATAGCTGAGGTCATTTGTGACAGTAAAGATGATTTTAGGCTTCATAGTTTTTATCATAGACGCTGATAAAATCAACTTCTTTCCAGTCCGTTGAAGGTTTTAATTCGTATAGTTTTTTGTAGCTTAATTCTGCTACAAAATCAGCATCAAAATCCCCAAATATTTTTTGGTCAATGGATTGGATTTTAGTGAAGAATTGCTTGCCTAAGATTAGTCCAATTTTATTTAAATCACCGAAAAAATATTCTTTTAATAAAGGAATAATCTTTTTGTCAAATAATTCAATTAAGTCATCCAAAGTAGCAACCCCCATAAAATAGGCATGTCCTATCAAATGTTCCTTGTCTAAAAGTGCCTCAATCCGAGTATTAATAGTAGTTAATAGTTTTTCTAAGTCTACCCCTGCTTCGATTGCTGGACGCAATAAGGCTGGGACTGGCGGCATTTCAATAAAATTAAAACGTCTTCTTAGTGCTATATCCATTGCAGTCACGTTTCGGTCACTTGTATTCATAGTCCCCAAAAAATATAGATTAGGAGGTATCGCAAAAAGTTCTTTAGAATAGGGTAGAATCGTATGTATAGCCTCTGCACGTCCTTCTCTTTTATCGGGTTCAATCATGGA
>CALLVC010000397.1 GCA_938010785.1 uncultured Saprospiraceae bacterium | reverse complement strand
ATATCCTAAGCATCATCAATCAAGTCGCCACCGCCTGCATCAAATAGGCACAAAGCAAAGCTCCATAAGTCCCCAAAGCATAGCCTAAAACAGCCATTAAGACCCCAACAGGTGCTAAGCTTGGACTAAAGGCAGACGCCACGACAGGTGCAGAAGCGGCCCCACCAATATTCGCCTGAGAACCCACGGCTACAAAAAAGAAAGGCGCTCGAATAATTTTAGCCGTAATTAATAACACAGCGACGTGAATTGAAATCCATAATAAACCTACAGCGAATAAACCTAAGTTACTAAAGACATCCCCAATATTCATGTGCATACCGATAGTAGCAACAAGGATGAAGATAAAAATACTGCCCCAACGAGAAGCACCGATACCTTCTAATTTTCTGGCTTTGGTTAAAGACAATAGCAAGCCCAAAGTAGTCGCAAAAACGACTAGCCAGAAAAAATGACTCGTAAGAGAAGTTAAATTCATGTCCATCAAGGTTTCCTTGTAGCCTTTCATAAAGGCGGAGACCACATCCGCGCCCCAATGAGACAGACCAACTGCGCCAAAGGTGATACCCAGCATCACAAAAAGGGTCGTCGTAGTGGGCATTTCTTCGATACTTGCTCGATAAGCAGCGACCTTATTTTTTAAATCTTCAACCGCAGAATTATCGGCCTTAAGCCATTTATCCACTCGGTCAGAAATATTGATACCATAAAGTAAGAAGCCTAACCAGATATTTGCCACCAAAACATCTACCACCACCATCGTCGTAAAGATACTACCAACATCAAAAATTTCTTTCATAGCTGCTTGATTCGCACCACCACCAATCCAGCTACCTGCTACGGTCGATAAGCCTCTCCAAATTTCATCATTACTGGCTTCGAAAAAGCCTTCTGGAGCAAAATGTAAAACGGTAAAAAGGGCAATAGGGCCACCAATGACGACGCCTAAAGTTGCCGCAAAGAACATAATTAAAGCCTTAGGACCTAAATTAATAATACCTTTAAAATCTATGCTGATGCAAAGCAACACCAAACTGGCAGGCAATAAATATCGAGAAGCCACAAAATACAAACTAGAATGTTTGATGTAGGAATTGTATTCAGCGGCGGCAATGCCGTTGGTATCTAGGAAATATTTGATTTGTCCAAAAGACATATTCTCACTAGGCAAACTCAACCCCTTTTGGCTTAAGAATTCCATAAAAGAAGGGTCAAACCACTCAGAAGCAATCAAACCTAAGGGCCAATGCAATAAAGCAGGTAGGAAATAACATAATAAAAGGGTGGGAACGTAGGTATAAAACTTTTGCCAACCTTTGTGTTCTAAATGCGAAGTGTAAAAAACACCTGCTAAAATGAGCATAAGCAAACCGAAAACGACTGCATCGTTTGTGAAAAATGGTTCCATAACTGATGAATGTAAATTTATTTTTGTCCCACTACTAAATAAGAAACGATTGATTCAATTACAAATAAATTTGACGAATTTATTGTTTGGTGATGGGTCAAGGTTACGAAAAAAGGTTGGAATTGAGTCTATATTACTTGATAAAAATGTCTTGATGAGTGGTAATAAATTATAATTTTCTATTTTTTGCTGTTAAAAATTCCAATCTAATTTATCAAAGAATAAGAAATTATTACTTTTACACTAGACTTTATTCGAAATCATATAGAGCTTCCAGAACCTGCCCGACTAGGCAGGCGGGCTTCAAGTTCTGGAAGCTCTTCTCTAACGAAATTTTTTCGAATAATCTCTACTATATTCTATAAAACAATTTAGTTTTTAAACCTAGGTGATAAATTATGAAAGGAAACTGGACTAATTTATTCATCAATTTGAAGATTTATGGCGTTAACATTAATAGACGGAATTGATACAGTTGAGGGAATTACTCGAAAAGAATTTCAAGACAACTACATGATTCCGCAAAAACCAGTCATCATCAAGCATTTTTATGGTGCGGATTCTCCTTTATATAATAAATGGGGGTTTGATTATTTTAAAAAAGAGTTGGGACATTTAGAAGTTGGGGTGTATGATATGGAAGGAGAAAAGCGGCAAGATGACCGTTCGTATAAGGGAGCTAATAATAAGATGAAGTTTGGGGATTATTTGGACATGGTGCAGGCAGGCCCGACTACAAAGCGATTATTCTTATTTAATGTATTTAAGCATAAAAAAGAATTACATAATGATTTTGAATTTCCTGATGTAGCAGACAAAGTGTTGAAATTTTTGCCTTTGGCATTTTTTGGTGGAGCAGGTGCGGTTACACGGATACATCGGGATATGGACAACAGTAATGTCTTTTTAACCGAATTAGCAGGAAATAAGAGAGTTGTCTTATTTGATCCAAAGTATTCAGATTTGATGTATCGTTACCCATTTGGGACACATACTTCCATCGACATAAATAATCCTGATTATGAAAAGTTTCCGGGGTTAGATAAGGTGACTGGGTATGATTGTACGATTGAGGCAGGAGATACGGTTTTTATGCCGTCAGGTTGGTGGCATCATATAGAATATCGAAGTGCGGGTATTGGTTTTTCCGTTCGTTCTTTGAGTCCTAATATTAGTGGCAGATTAAAAGGTTTTTACCAAATAGGTGTCTTGACTCATTTAGATGAATTGTTGCGAGTGCTATTGAAAGATAGATGGTTTGAAACCAAAAAGAAGATAGCCCATAGGCGAGCCAATGATGCGATAGCTGCAATGAGTTAAAAGACAATAGAAATAAAATTCAAAATATAAAAGCGATAGTATTGATTAAAATACTATCGCTTTTTTGTTTTTATAAGGTAAGACTTAACCAAATTACTATTTACTCGTTAATACTTGTTAAAAATTAATTATTTGTCCAAGGTATCCGCTACTTTTGGACATCCAAAGACCTAAAACCTTAATCAAAATATGTCAAAACCAGATAAGCCTGATTCTCTTCAAGAAGACCTACCACCAATTTTCAAATCGTGGAATCAAATGTATGCTTTTGTTTTAGTACTACATTTTGTACTCATCACTATATTTTATCTCCTGACTAAAACTTACGCTTAATATGCATACGATTGATTGGATAGTTCTAATTGCTACCTTAGTATTTATTGTTTCTTATGGTATTTGGAAAACAAGAAAAGTAAATAGTACGGAAAGTTATTTATTAGGAGATAGAGAGTTAAAATGGTGGACGATTGGATTGTCTATTATGGCGACGCAAGCGAGTGCGATTACCTTTTTGTCTACCCCCGGGCAAGCTTTTGATGACGGAATGCGCTTTGCGCAATTTTATTTTGGTTTGCCAATTGCGATGGTGATTCTTGCGGTTTTTGTGCTCCCGATATTCTATCGACTCAAAGTATATACGGCTTATGAATATTTAGAGCAACGATTTGATGTCA
Organism: uncultured Saprospiraceae bacterium; assembly: GCA_938010785.1. Classification (GTDB taxonomy): domain Bacteria; phylum Bacteroidota; class Bacteroidia; order Chitinophagales; family Saprospiraceae; genus JAFMDF01. The sequence goes on along the minus strand of CALLVC010000397.1, from coordinate 8,207 downwards.
GAATGCGGCAGTTTACAGGTTTTTTGTTTTTATTAGGGCGTGGTTTAGCGGCAGGAATTACGATTTATGCGCCAGCCATCATCTTATCACTAGTATTAGGCTGGAGTTTGAATTGGACGATAGCAGTAATAGGGATTATCGTTATTTTCTATACCATGTCAGGAGGTACGACTGCGGTAAGTCAGACTCAGAAACAGCAAATGATAATTATCATGAGTGGTTTGGTCGTGGCATTTATTATCTTGATAATGAAATTGCCAATGGATGTATCTTTTTCGGATGCAATGGGAGTAGCTGGAAAAATGGGAAAATTGAACATCGTTGATTTTGAATTTGACTTAGAAAATAAATACAATATGTGGTCGGCCTTATTTGGTGGGACCTTTTTATTCTTATCTTATTTTGGGACAGACCAATCTCAAGTAGCTCGTTATTTGTCAGGAAAAACATTGACAGAGAGTCGTTTAGGATTATTGTTTAATGGCATATTCAAAGTGCCGATGCAGTTTTTTGTATTGATGGTAGGAATTATGGTATTTATGTTTTATCAATTTACCAAGCCACCTATTCATTTCAATCCAGCCAACTTGGCCAAAATCGAGCAGGACGCTACCACTCAACCTAAATTAGCCGCATTGCAATTACAGTTTGACGATGTCTTTGAAAAGAAGCAAGCGGCGATTCATTCTATGGTTGCCGAGTTGGATGGAGGAGATGATGCAAAAATACAAGCATCCCAAGTATTATTAAAAAGTTATAACGACCAGGATGCACAAATAAGAAGTGAAGTTGATAAATTAATTACGGATTATAGTGAACGAACGGCGGCTAAGATGGATGTCGAAGATAGTGATTATGTTTTTCTAGCCTTTGTCACGCAGCATTTGCCGATAGGGCTGGTAGGGTTGTTATTGGCCGTCATATTTTCGGCAGCAATGTCTTCCACGGCATCAGAATTAAATGCATTGGCAAGTTGTACGACCGTAGATTTTTACAAACGTTCTTTCAATCCTAATCAATCAGACCAACATTATTTAAAATCAGCTAAATTATTTACGCTAATGTGGGGAGCGATTGCTTTGACTTTTGCCTCTTTTGCGTCTCTTTTTGATAATTTAATAGAGTTTGTAAATATAGTGGGGTCCTTATTTTATGGAACTATCTTAGGCGTATTTGTGGTAGCTTTTTTCTTTGAGAAGGTGAAATCTAAAGCAGTATTTTACGGAGCAGTTATAGGAGAGTTGACCGTTTTGAGCACTTTTGCACTAGACTATTTTGGACATATTAATTTAGCTTATTTATGGTTAAACCTAGTTGGTTGTATGGTGGTTATCTTTACAAGCTTAATTTTTCAATCATTGTTTGGGAATAAAAGCTAGTATGGTTGTATATTGTATAAATACTAAATCAGTGTGATTTTTGAAATCACAATGATTTAAGCATAGCTATAAAAATAAAAAAAGCTTTCAACATGAAGTTGAAAGCTTTTTTATTTTAAGGTTTTAGATTTTTAGTTCTTTAGAAGTAAGCTAAGTAAATGGAATTTACAATTTAAGTCGAAATTACGAGCTTAATAGTAGGGTTCCTCTGATGGAATACTAGTTCTTCTTAATTTTTTGGCTAGAGGCAACATTAGACTTTTGTCCGTCGCTTGCCTTTTGGATAACTAAGAATTCTTCTTCAGCATCCAATTTTAATTTTACTTTGTAAGTACCCTCAGGTAAATCTTGTAAGCTTAACTGAATTTCGTTTAATCCAGGATATAAAAACTGGAATTCTTCAAAAATCAGCTCTCCAGTATAGCTTACTAAAGCATACTCTAATTGTCCTTCGGTCACTGCGTCCAAAGTAAGGTCAAAAGTAGTTTTAGCCATTACACTACTGTAGGCAACTACTGCAAACTGGTTTGGGTTTTCTTTATTCACCAAAATAGTTTGGGAATAACTAGAAGTTCCATCAGCTTCTACCACTTTTAATCGGTAGTAGCTTTTTTGAGAACCTAATTTAGTGTCAAAAAAACGATAAGCTTTTTCATCGTTCAAGTCTTCATTAGTTTCTACAGAACCGATGTTTTCAAAATCTACTCCATCAGAAGATTTTTCTACATCGTAATGTTGAACATCTTCCTCAAAAGATGTTTTCCAGTTTAGTAGATTGCCCATACCCAATTCTTTCGCTTGTAAAGGTGTAGAGTAAACTACCTCTGCGTTCACTTGCCATGCTGCGGCAAAAATGACCAACAATAATAATTGTAATTTCTTCATTGTAGTACAGGTTAAATCGTAATAGGAAAAAATGTTTGTGGAGAGTGGTATAAATATCTAATATATTGGACTTGCAAGTGTGACGGGAAAATGTTTTTTGTGACAGGGTAAAAATAAAGTCTTAAAGTTGAGGGAAACAATCTTAACTTTCCTCGTTAATTATAAGTTAAACCAGTATATATAACTAGTGTTGAATAATAAATTGGGATAATTTAGACGTTGATAATTACCTGACATTGTGTATGATTTTTCTGATTATCTATGACGATTACCAAGTAGATAGAGAAAGTGAATTACGCTTAAAAAACATATATTATGAAAGTATTAATTGGCAACTTGCTAGTGATGGCCGTACTTTTTTTAAGTGCTTGTAGCCCCAAACTCAGTCCATTTTCGCAGCGATTAATTGACCAAAATGGTTGGTCAGAAGACGAATTGCAGCAAATTCAATTCTATTTATCGGATGATGTCGTCTTAAAACGCGATTTTACGCGAGGTTCATCAGAGATTGTTGGGGGAGAAATAAAGATGGTTAATGGTAGAAAAGTCGAAGAGGTTAAAATTTCGAAAGGTACACCTGGTATATTGTTGTTTCAACCAAAGAGCAATCGAATGGCCGTCAGCTTTGAATCAGGTAGAGATGCAGATACGAAATATTTAATGTTTGGACCAAATCCCAAAAGAGGCAAAAACTATGTATTGTTGGCATCTGATTGGAAAAATAGAAGAGGAAAAGTGCAATACGATGGAAAAACCTATTACACAAGTTCTAATTCAGCCTTGGCGACTTTAATGGTAGATTTAAAGAGGAGAGGAAATACTTCTGTAAAATCAAGGTCGGCAAAAGGGCGGAAAATTGATTAATTTTCTTTTTGCTAAATTTTGTGACGTTGGTCGGCTAAGAATTTCGTTGAAATTTCATGGTATTTCAACCATTTTAAGAAAAGAATCGTATTAAAGTTTTTTAATATGTATTTCATTAACCCTAAATATAGTCCTATTATGAAAAAATTAATGATAATTCTTGGCCTAGCGATAGTTGCATTCAGTTGTAATAGTACGAAGAATGTAGTAGCTGAAAAGGAAGGTGTTGATTTTGTCAATTCAGATATGTTAACTACTGTTTTGGAAATGGCAGATAGTAAAGATAAATTAGTCTTTGTTGATTTTTATACCACATGGTGTTTGCCTTGTAAAATGATGGATGAAGATGTGTTCCCCGATAAAGGTATTTCTAAATTGATGAATGATAATTTTATTAATTATAAAGTCAATGCAGAAAAAGACAATGGCCCTAACTTGGCTTTGCTATATCAAGTAAATGTATATCCTACCCTTTTATTTTTGGATAAAGATGGTAAAGTCTTAGTGCGAAAAGAAGGGGCGGCCTACCAGACCGAATTGAGGAGTTTAGCAGAAGAGGCGATGGCTACGAATGCAGTAAATGTAGGAGATGACTAGTTTTTCGTTGTCAGTTATCTGTTGTGCTAAACGGACAACAGATAATTGACGACTCACTCATTCCTTAAAATAAGCTTTTATCTTTCCCGCCGCTACTTTTCCCACCACTTCAATAATCTCTGTTTCTAAAGCAGCTTTTAATTTTTTGACCGACCCAAAATGACTCAATAGCTTTTGAGCAGTTTTATCACCTATACCTTGTATATTCGTTAACTCTGTAGTCGTAAAGTTTCTAGACCGTTGATTTCTATGAAAAGTAATGGCAAATCGGTGGGCTTCATTTCTAGCCTGTTGAATAACTTTTAGGGTTTCCGATTTTTTGTTGATGTAAAGCGGAATAGGGTCATCAGGAAAGAAAATTTCTTCCAATCTTTTGGCAATACCAATAATGGTAATTTTATTTTCCAAACCTAATTTGCGCATAATCTTCATAGTTGCGCTTAATTGCCCTTTACCACCATCAATAATAACTAAGTTCGGTAACGGCTGTTTTTCTCTGACCAAGCGACTGTATCGCCGATAAACCACTTCTTCCATAGATGCAAAATCATCGGGCCCTACGACTGTTTTTATATTAAAATGGCGATAGTCTTTTTTTGAAGGCTTGGCATTTTTGAAAACCACACAAGAAGAAACAGGGAAAGACCCTTGCATATTAGAGTTATCAAAACATTCGATATGAAATGGGAGTTCGTCCATTTGCAAATCTTCTTTCATTGTTTTGAGAATACGTTCTGCCGAAGTCTCTTTTTTGATATTATTAATTTCCTGTTTGCGCTGCTGTAGTAAGAAATACTTGACATTTTTTTCAGCTAAATCGAGTAGTTTCTTTTTATCTCCAATTTTCGGAACCGTAATAGAAACGTCTTCTTCTAATAAGGTAACTTTATAGGGTAGCAATATCTCCGTCGTAATACTATTAAATTTTTTCCGTAGCTCATGGACGGCAAAAGCTAAGAGCTTTTTTTCATCGTCATCCAAATTTTTTGTCAATTCTAAGGTATGCGTATTCATAATCGCCCCATTAATAACTTTTAGGAAATTGACGTAAGCTTTCTTTTCATCCGTAGCTATATAAAAGACATCTAAATCCCGAATAGAAGTACTGACTACTGTAGACTTTCCTTGATAATCTATAAAGGCGTCGAGCTTTTCTTTTAAAGTTTGAGCTTTTTCAAATTCTAAATTCTCGGCATGTTTTTGCATTACAGATTTTAGATGCTGTTTAACGGCACCAAAATTACCACGAAGCATATTTTTAATCTGAGCTATTTTTTCATCATAAGGAATCTGTTCTTCATGACCTTCACAAGGGCCCATACAGTTTTTAATATGGTACTCTAAGCAGACCTTAAACTTACCTTTATCAATGTTGGTTTGTGATAAATGCAAATTACAAGTACGTAGCGGGAAAAGTGATTTGATGAGGTCTAAGATAATTTTAATCCGATATTTGGAGGTATAAGGACCAAAATAAGTAGAGCCATCGCGAATCACTCTTCTGGTCATAAACACTCTAGGAAACCGTTCTTTTTTGACACAGATATAGGTATAGGTTTTCCCATCTTTCAACATCACATTATAACGAGGTTGAAATTTTTTGATGAGGGTGCATTCCAAAAGAAGGGCATCTTGTTCCGTTTCTACGATGGTATATTCAAAGCGGTCAGCATTTTTGACAAGTGCTTTGGTCTTGTTGTGTTGATGTTTTTTATTACCAAAATAAGAGGAGAGTCTATTTTTTAGATTTTTTGCCTTGCCCACATAAAGAATCGTATCGTCCTTTCCCAAGAAGCGATAAACGCCAGGGTCTTTAGGTAAGGTAGGAGCTACTTTTTTATAATCTTCGGTGGTCATAAAATGGCGAACAATTTGAGCGTTTATTTTAAGTACTTCACGGAAATTGGGTGTAAATTAAATTGAATTGAGTTTTGAGTTTAGACGAGATGAGGAAATATTTTTCCGAACCGCAACGCGGATGGGAAGCAACGAAGGAAACCTACTGGTTTTCAAGGCTTTTTAACGAAGTATAAACTTAAAAATCTTTCAAGTTGATTATTTACTTAATTCTGTGAAGTACTTAAGGGCAAAGTTAATTAAAAACAGCCCTAAAACACAAAAGTTCAAATCTGTAATAATTACAAATTTGAACTTTTGATTATTTTAAAAAATCGTAAAATTTAGATAGCTCAAAATACTACCTGATACTTTAAACCTGCCCGCGATGCAGTCAGGCGGGTTTTAGATTTTAGATTATAAATTTTTATTAGCTTCCTTGATATATTTTTCCAAAGCCATGGTCATTGATGGTGTTTCAGGAGATGGCGCATGAATATTAATGGTCAAGCCTCTTTCGTTTACAGCTTTGCTAGTCGTACTACCAAAAACAGCAAATCGAGTTTCATTCTGTTTGAAGTCGGGGAAGTTTTCATACAAGGATTTAATTCCTAGAGGGCTGAAAAAGACTAAGACATCATAAGTAATGTCACTTAAGTCAGAAAGGTCGCTACTTACCGTTCGATACATCATCCCTTCTTTCCAATTAAATTCGTTCTCTGTTAAAAAAGAAGAAACTTTTTGACTACCTAAATTAGAACAAGGCAAAAGGAATTTTTCTTTTGCTTTGTGCTTCATCAAAGAAGGTTTCAAGTCTTGAATGGTTCTTTTCCCAGTAAAAACTTTACGCTTACGATAAACGATAAATTTTTGAAGATAATTGGCAACCGCTTCAGACAAGCAGAAATACTTAGTTTCCGCTGACATACGAATACGCAATTCTTCACAAATTCTAAAAAAGTGGTCTATAGAATTTCTACTAGTAAAAATAACGGAGGTAAATTCATCAGGACGAATTCTCGTCTTGCGAAATTCTTTCACAGTAACCTCTTCAACATGTATAAATGGACGGAAGTCTATTTGCAAGCCATATTTTTGTTCCAACTCAAAGTAAGGAGAACGAGTAGGTTGTGGCTGCGAAACTAAAATACTTTTGACTGGTTTATATTGCTCTACTTTTTGAGCCGCACTATTTGATGACATCCCTAACATATAATTTAGAAATTAGACCTAAAACGAGAAAAATACATTTCTAGTAATTAGGTGTTCAGAGGAAAATGGTAAATCCGAACTGTAAAATAAATTTAAAAACAACAGGGCTTAGTTTGTTAAAGCAATGTTGTTTTAATTCTTGTTTTCCCGACATCACGGGAGGTAAATCGAATTATTACTTTCCTTTGCCTTTAATCAATCCTCAACAAAACAATTTTAACTAGGATTAAGACAGGTAGAATTTCAACGGCGCAAAGATACAATAAAAAATGAAAACTATGTAACATCATATACTTACTACCTATTGATAAACCCCTTAGGGAACGAAAACTATAAATTGCAAGAATCGCACCAAGTCCAATCCAAATAGCTATTTTTGTTAGTCCTCCAGAGGCAAAAGCAGCAAAAATATTTATTGGTAATAGTACTATTCCTAGTATGATACTAAATATCATAATAGTAAAGCTATATAGTTTAACCTCCTTACTAATAGGAAAGATTTTTTCTATGTAAAATAACAGCCCATGTTTAATTAGATGGATGATACCAACGCCCAAACAGACTAAGGCTATGGAAACAAAATTTTGAGGCAAATTGGCGTTGAAATAAATAGCAGTTAAATAGATAAATATACCTGCATTGATGAAAAACAAAAGGTATAATAAAGAATAACCAAAAGAAAAGCTACCTTGATTTACTCGATGCAATTGCCTTAAGTAATTATCATTAAGGAAAGCTTGATAACTTTGTTCTAATCGTTTTCTAGATAAGGCGATAATAGACGTAAAGAATGCTAAGACTACAAAAAAAGTCCAAAAAAGATAGTTTTTACTAGTTTCAGGAGCAACTTCTGTTATTTTTGGATTTTTAGATTTTTGGGTGGCAATAGACGAAGATGGTTTATTGATAGGCTGTTCGACAACATCAAAAGGATTATTACTTTTGATAAGTCGGTTATCCGTTTCTGGAATAGTTGTATTTTCAATTTCAGTGGGTTGTTGCCGATGTTTGAGCTCAAACGGGTTATTCCTATTTTGCGCAAATAAAGGACTGCTTACCAACAGTATTAAAAGGATAAATAAATATTTTGTTATTAATCTCATGAACGGATTTCCTATAATTTTGCAAAAATAGGCATACGGGAAGGAAATCTATAATTTAAAATCTAAAATTTAAAATTAAAAAGTATACTGAGCATTAAATCAGCGATTTGGTTTGCGAAAATATTTAATGTTTTACCCTAATTTTTATGATTCAAACCAAATTAATTATCGCAAAAGTTTTACTCCTCGCTTTTATTTTTTCAACTATCAATCTTTCTGCACAGATGGATAATTACTTTTCGAATGATTTTATAAAAGTTAATAAGCATCAATTCACTAGAAATGGAGCACCCTATTACTATATCGGTACTAATTTTTGGGCAGGGATGAA
>CALLVC010000396.1 GCA_938010785.1 uncultured Saprospiraceae bacterium | reverse complement strand
TTTTGAAAATGAAAATGCGGGCAAAGCTGCCGAAATCTTGGCGACTTGGAATGGAGATAATCAATTAGCTGATATTGCTCCAACCATCTTTGCCAAATTGCAATACAAAATCTTAGAATTGACCTGTGCTGATGAATTAAGTGAAATTGATTTTACAGAGTTTTTAACGACCGTGATGTCTCGTCGAAGCTTACCCTTTTTATTAGACAAAGAAACTTCTCCTTGGTGGGATAATCAAGCGACAAAAGATAAAAAAGAGACTAGAAACGAAATACTTCTAACTGCTTTTGAAGCTACGATATCAGAAATTGAAGCACAACTTGGGACGGATGTCACTCAATGGCAATGGGAAAAAGTCCACACGATTGAACATCCACATACGCTAGGACAAAATCCATCTTTGCGCCCTTATTTTAATGTTGGTCCATTTCCTGTCAAAGGAAATAAGGAGGTGATTAATAATATGAGTTACACAATTAATGGGGCTGGAAAATATGAAGTAGTGAGCGGCCCTGCTATCCGTCGGATTGTTGATTTTGCGGATATTGAACATTCTTGGAATGTTTTGCCAACGGGTAATTCTGGTAATCCTTTAAGTCCGCATTACGCTGACCAAGCGCAATTATTTGTGGATGGTGATTTTCGAATGCAGTTGATGAATAAGGAAGAGATTATGGAAAAGAGTAGAAAATTGATTTTGAAAAATAAATAAATAATATGACGAACGTAAACTCCCAAGGAGAATTTGCCCGTGGCTGGAAAACCTTATTAGCCTCCTTTCTCGGAATGGGCGTTTGTATCGTTTCGCTTACCTATTATTCTGGTGGAATTTGGATAAAACCTTGGCAAGCTGAGTTTGGATGGACCCGAACGGAAATCGGAACTGCTCAAACTTTGAGTACCTTAGTTTTAGTCTTAACAGCTCCTTTTGCAGGAAAATTGATTGACCGATATGGATTGCGACTAGTTTCGACGATTTCTCTTTTTCTATATGGACTCACATTGTATGCCGTCAGTAAAATGAATGGCGAATTGTGGATGCTTTATTTGCTCTTTATACTTACGCCATTAGTGGCAGTCGCTTCTTCCCCACTTGCCTTCACACGGGCGATAAACGCATGGTTTGATAAACATAAAGGGTTGGCATTGGGACTGAGTTTGACCTCAACGGGCGTTGCTGCTTTTTTGATACCTAAATACTTAACGCCTTATGTGGCAGAACATGGTTGGCGAGCAGGCTATTTTGTATTATTTGCTTTGGTAATGATTGTTTTGCCTATTGTTTGGTTATTAATCAGAGATAATCCACCAGAAGTGGCAGAAAAAACGATAGATGGGCAAACGGTCTTGTCTGGACATACCTTCCAAGAAGCAATGAATACCCGCACCTTTTGGATGATTGCCATTATATTTTTATTAATAGCTGTTGCGGTAGCAGGGCTGATTCCTAGTTTTATTCCCTTGCTACAAGATGCAGGTTTGAGTGCAGCGGAGGCAGGAGGATATGCGGCTATTCTTGGTGCATCCGTGATGTTGGGACGTTTAATTACTGGCTTTTTGATTGATAGAATCTTTGCTCCTTATGTGACAGCAGTTGTTTTTACCTTGGTTGCTGGTGGATGTCTGGCTTTAGGATTTGGAGGCATCCAATATGCTTATTTAGCAGCGATAGCTTTAGGCTTTGCCATTGGTGCGGAAGTAGATTTAATAGGATTTTTTACGGCTAAATATTTTGGCTTAAAAAATTATGGAACGATATACGGTTTTCAATACAGCACCTTTAATTTTGGTGCGGCAATAAGTCCTGTTTTAGCAGGTTATATTTGGGATACCACAGGCAATTATGATATGGCATTGATTGGTGGAGCTGTATTGATTGGAATTGCGATAATTATTGCTTTATTTTTACCAAAATTTCCAGAGGCTAACATTGACGAATAGGTTTCGATTTCGCAAGTGAAATAATTTTTATTCTAAGAACATGTATTCTACTGAACAATGAGTTTTTATAATATGTATATTCATTTGAAAATAAATTATTGGCACGGCAAACGTTTTAATCCGTAGCTAATTTAATCCGTAGCTAAAGTAAATTTATTAGCTACGGATTTAGATGCCATTAATCCGATAAAAAGTTAAATATTTAGTTTTTAAAGGATTTGCAAGTCTCTACTCTCTATTCTCTACTCTCGGTTCTCAATCATTAAAACTAAAACTATGAAAAATAAACTCCTCCTAATCTGTTGTTTCCTATTTACAATTAACCTTACTGTCAAAGCATGGTGGGACCCAGGACACATGGTAACTGCAATGATTGCCTACGAAAATTTGACACCTGAAGCTAGGAAGCAAGTAGACGAATTAACCAAGCAATTAAACCGAGACTATCCTTATATTAATCACTTTATCACCACAGGACCGTGGCCCGATGATTTGAAAGCAGAAGGCGTTTCTACTTATAATACTTGGCATTATACCAACATTCCGTTGAACACTAGCCGAATAGCTTTACCAGACCAACCTGAGATTGATATTATTTGGGCGATTAACCAAATGCAAAAAGTCTTAAATTCAGAGAAAGCTCGACCAGTAGATAAGGCGAGACATTTGGCTTTTTTAGTACATTTGGTTGGAGATATACATCAGCCTTTGCATAGCACTTCTGTACATGATAATCACCTTCCTGGTGGTAATATCGGGGGTAATGCTTTTAAGTTAAAAGGAAAATGGCGCAACATGCATGCGCTATGGGATGATGGCTGTGGATATTTGAGTGAACTCAATGATATCAACCCTTATGGAAAAGAGAAAGAAGCTTTGACGGGGGCGGAAATTTTTCAAATCAAAGAATTTTCTGAAAGTTTAATGAATGAATTTCCAAAAGAAAACTATTGTAGCCCGATGGAATTAGACCCAGATTTTTGGGCTTTGGAGAGTCATAAATTAGCTGTGAAGTATGGTTATAGAGGGGTGAACGAAATAAAAGATGATGGTTACCAAAAATGGATTAAAAACAATGATGAACCTTCTGAATTGTATCTGAAAAATGGTCAAGAAGTAGTGAAAGAACGTTTGGCTTTGGCTGGATATAGATTGGCGGAGATGTTAAATCAGATTTTTGGAGCGTAGTATCTTACTTTCTCCTTTCCTCAAAAATGTTTATATTTGTTTGAGTTGATTTTTCAAAAATAATTGTGAAATGGGAGCAGCACAAAAATTAAATGAGCAGCGATATACCTTTGAAGAGTATTTAGCACTAGAAGAGAAGGCTGAATTCAAAAGCGAGTTTTGGGATGGTATTGTTTCTATGGCGGGAGGGAAACCTGCACATAGTAAAATATCTAATAGTTTAGGAACTGCTATTGATCAAATAGATAAAAAAAATAAAGATTGTTCAGTTTATAATAGTGATTTAAAGGTATATATTCCTGATTTTAATAGAGGTTCTTATCCAGACTGTATGGTCATTTGTGGAGAAGAAAAATTTGCATGAAAAAAGTAATGCAGTCGTAACCAATCCTTGTTTGATTATAGAAGTATTATCCGAATCGACCAAGGAATATGATAGTAATGCTAAGTTTGAAGGGTATCGAAGTATTCCATCTTTTAAGGAATATGTATTAGTCTGGCAGACCATTCCAAAAGTGCAATCATGGTATAAAGAAGCGGATGATTTGTGGCGTATTTCTAGTGCATTTGGTTTAGATAAAAGCATTCAATTGTATTCGATTGATTGTGAAATTGCCCTAAAAGATATTTATAAAAGAGTAAAAAATTTGAAAGATAAAGATGATCCTTATGCTTTTTAAGCTTATTTTGATTTAAAGAAAAAACGCCAGAATAGACCTTTCTATTCGGGCGTTTTTGTTTAACGCCATCCCTCAATTGTCATTTATTATATAATATCTTTTTCCAAAGCCGTTTTCTTTCCATTAAAAAACTTATTTTTGTTGCTGACGTAGAAGTATACACTTAAAGTTGTTTTACGTCTGATAGTATAAATATATATAGCAGATTGGCATCTAGTGAAGAAGGAGTTATTGATGATAAATAATCAATAACAAATCAGGATAATTTAGAATTTTATAGATAATTGATTGATTTACAATAGGTTTTGCTTTTATTTTTGTTGAAAATTACATTTTAGACCTAACTTAAATTAATACTATACCGCAAATATTTTACCTCTTTTAGAGAGGTAAAGGCTTATTTTTATAATAAAATAACTGCCTATTTTTATTTGCCAAATTCCAATCAAAAGGCTTTTGCCTTTTACATTCCTTGATTTTCCTTTCTTTTCTTCTTCCTATCTGTCTGAAAAATGGTTCAAGACGAACTAATAACCAGCAACGAGAATAAATGCACTTCAACCAAGTCATTGGACAACAGAGCGTCAAAGCTTCGCTCACAACATTGGTAAATGCCGAACGCATTCCCCATGCTATGTTGTTTCTAGGACCAAGTGGTTGTGGTAAGTTAGCGTTGGCAATAGCTTTAGCTCAATATATTCTTTGCGAAAATAAGCAAGACCAAGAAAGTTGTGGGACTTGCAAAAGTTGTTCTAAAGTGAGCAAGTTGGTGCATCCGGATTTGCACTTTACGTATCCGATAATTGGGTCAAAAGTGACGAGTCCTCAATTTTTGAACCAGTGGAGGTCTGCTCTGTTGGATAATCCTTATTTGGATATCAATCACTGGCTACAATTCATCGGTGCAGAAAATAAGCAAGGAAATATTAATAAAGATGAGTGCTTGCGGATTATTAAGCAAATGAGCTTAAAATCTTTTGAAACAGATTATAAAATTTTAATTATTTGGCTGCCCGAATACTTACAGAAGGAAGGCAATCGTTTATTAAAATTAATAGAAGAACCACCAGAGAATACCATTTTTATTTTGGTGGCAGAGGAGCAAGAGCGAATTTTAAATACTATTCTGTCTCGATGTCAAATTGTGAAATTTAATGCCTTGTCAGACGAAGAAGTAGTAGAAGGCGTGATGACAAAAACAGGAATTTCACAAGAGCAAGCAGCAGCAGCAGCTAATTTAGCGAACGGTGATTTGAACGAAGCCTTGACTTTAAGTAGTAATGCAGAAAATGATAATGCGGTCCTTTTCTTAGATTGGATGCGTAAATGTTATAAAGGAAATGGAGTGGAGTTAGTGCCTTGGGCAGAAAAGTTTGCCAGTTTAGGGCGAGAACGACAAAAACATTTTTTCCAATATGGCTTGCATTTTATGCGCGAGTTTATGATGTATAAATTGACGGGGAGTCAGCAAGTAAGATTGCGAAAACCCGAGCTAGATACGGTGATGAATCTATCAAAAGTGGTTGCTTTTGAAAAAATAGAACCCATCACCCAGTTATTTAATGATAGTTTTTATTTCATCGAACGAAATGCTAACCCAAAAGTATTGGGCTTGGACGCTTCGATTCAGATGAATCAGATTTTTAAGAATTAGTAAGGTGTCAGGTGATAGGTGTCAGGTGTCAGGCGAAATAAGCTTGAACCAGAAACCAGAAACCAGAAACCAGAAACCAAAATAAAATTATGTCTTGTACATCCTGTTCTTCAGAAGATGGAGGAAAACCGAGTGGCTGTAATAGCAACGGTGGCTGCTCAACTGGCGGCTGCAATAAATTAAATACGTTTGATTGGTTGGCACAAATGGAAATTGACGAACCTGCTCCTTTTGATGCAGTTGAAGTTAGTTTTAAAAATGGGTCCCGAAAAGGATTTTATTATAATACCCCACAAGCGAGAGCGATTATCGGAGACAGTGTCGTCGTGGAAGCTCAAAATGGGTATGATATTGGTCGAATTTCCTTGACTGGAGAATTGGTCCGTTTGCAGATGAAAAAGAAACGTTTTTCAGAAAGCAACTCCATTCCAAAAATTGTTAGAAGAGCAAACGAAAGAGATTTAGAGAAACTAGCGGATGTTCGTGCTTTAGAGCATAATTCGATGGTGAGAGCTAGAGCTATTGCTCGGACGCTTGGACTAGAGATGAAGTTAGGAGATGTGGAGTATCAAGGTGACAGAAGAAAAGCTACTTTTTATTATACGGCAGATGGTCGAGTAGATTTTAGAGAATTAATTCGACACTATGCTAAAGAGTTTAAAGTGAAAATTGAAATGAGACAGATTGGCGCTCGCCAAGAATCTGCTCGTATTGGTGGCATGGGGTCTTGTGGTCGTGAATTGTGTTGCTCTACTTGGTTGACTAATTTTAAATCAGTCACTACTGGTGCGGCTCGTTACCAAAATTTAGCCATCAATCAGTCTAAATTATCTGGTCAGTGTGGTCGATTAAAGTGTTGCTTGAACTATGAATTAGATACTTACATGGATGCGCTTCAAGATTTTCCAAAGCACCCAGAAAGACTTTTTACCGAAGCTGGAACTGCTGTTCTAATCAAAACCAATGTGTTTAAACGGACGATGGTTTATGTGTATCAAGATGGTAAAAAAGGAAAGTTTATTACCCTAAGTGTCGATAGAGTAAAAGAAGTATTGGCAATGAATAAGCGCCAAGAAAAACCTATGGAATTGAAAGATTCTACCATGCTAGCTGCCGAAGAAGTGATGATTGATTATGATGATGTAACAGGTGCTATTGAATTACCGATGGAGGAAAGACGTCGTAAAAAAGGACGTGGACGTGGTAGAGGACGAGATAAAAGACGGTCTGATAATAGAGGAGGACGTAGACCTGATAATAAGGGAGGACGTAAAGAGAATAAAACCGATAAACCAGATAAGCGGTCTGATAGAAAACCTAAACGAGAGATTAAATTAGATAGACCTAAAAAAGCAGAGGGAGGCGCTAAGACGGAACGTAAAGACAGCGATAAGCAGAAAACCGATAAGCCAAATAATGGTAAACCTGGAAATGACCGTCGTGGTAAAGGCCGAGGTAACCGAAACAATAGAAATAAAAACCGAGGCAATAGAAATAATCGAGGAAAAAATGGTAAAGATGGAGGAAATGAAAGCAATAATGATAATGGAGGAAATGATGCTAACGACGCTTGGGATAGCCGAGACTAAGTAAATTTTTAATTTCAAATTTTCAACCACCTTCGGTGAGCATTGTAGTTGAGAGTTACCAATATCTATAAAAATATAAAAGCCGCTTTGATGAAAATCAGAGCGGCTTTTTGTGTAGAGCATTTACTACTAGTTGTTAGAAAGTATGGTAAGTTACTTACGAATTTATTTCAAATCCTAGCTTATTGATATCCTTCCAGTACATTGGGTAAGATTTACCAACGACCTCTGGTTCTTCTACATTAATTTGACCAAATTGAGCTAAAGGCGCAAATGCCATCGCCATTCTATGGTCTTCATAAGTTGGAAAATTTGGATTGGAATCTACTACTGCTTTTCCGTCCACCATAAAATATTCTTTTTCTGACTTCGGTGAAAAACGTTTAGGTAAAGCAGATAGGAAGACTTGTACTTTCGCCAATTCATTTTGTAAAGCGGCAATTCTATCCGTTTCTTTAATTCGTAGTGTTTTTAAACCTGTGAATAATCCTTGTACACCTAATCCGCCGCAAATTACAGCTATTGTCTGTGCCAAATCAGGACATTTTATAAAATCCCATTCGAAATTGGATGGTAGTTCTTTATCGATTTTGCTTAAATGGACGCCTGTGTCATTAAAGGTAGATTTAATACCAAATTGTTCCATCATTTCTACCAATACAGAATCTCCTTGAACACTTTCTTCAAATAAGCCATCCAATTGTAAATCTACCTCCTCAGCAAATGCTGCAATCGCATAAAAATAGGAAGCACCAGACCAGTCTGCTTCTACCGTGAAAGGTCTCGGTTGATATTTTTGACTAGTTACTTTAATTGTATTGCCATCCCATTGGTGTAAGACACTAAAATGGGCCATTAAATTTAAAGTCATTTCGATGTAAGGACGAGAAACGATTTCTCCATCTAAAATTAATTCTAAACCATTCGGAAGTGTCGGTGCAATCATCAATAAGGCAGAAATATACTGGCTGCTCGTTCCCGCAGAAATCGTTACTTGATTGGATTTCCCAAAACCATCAGGAGAATGAATCTTTAAAGGCGGATATCCTTCGTTCTCCATATAATCAATATTTGCTCCTAATTTGCGCAAAGCATCTACCAAAACACCAATTGGCCGCTGTTTCATTCTTTCTGTACCTGTCAATACCTGCGTTCCTTGCTGCATAGACAAATAAGCGGTCATAAATCGAAAGGTCGTTCCCGCAGCCCCCGCATCCCTTATGTCTGAGTTGCTTTTTAATAATCCATCCATCAACACCGTGTCTTTTGAGTTGGATAATTTATGAATGGGAAAGTCTTGCTCACATAATGCTCGAATGATTAACGCTCGATTGGCAATACTTTTAGACCCATTTAAGGTAATGGTTCCTATGGCTGATTTGTTGCTTTTGGTTACTGTCGCTACCGTCATATTTCTACCTTTCGTTTAGAAATGACGAAAAATAAATTCTATATTTTGATGATTTTTTTCGCCAATCTTAAAATTGAGCCGCAAATATCCTAAACTTTTCGTTGGAGTGACGGATATACACGGTTTTATTATTTAAATAAGTTGTAACTATTTAGAATCGAGAGCAGAGAGTAGAGATTAGAGACTTAAAACTGGTGAAATTGCTGTTTAATCGATAAAAAGCTGAGGTTTTTTCTACAAGTAATCTTTTTTCTTATTTATATTCTGACATCCCTATGCCGGTAGGCAGGTGACCTATAAAGTTCTAAAATAGATTTAAGGAACTTTCTGAGCACTCTCTTTGTAGTTATTGTTGAATTTAAAAAATCAAATCATGTAATTTCCAACCACATACAACTTTCCTTTTCGCTACTTTATAGTGGCCCTATCTATTTATTATTAAATTTAAAATTATGAGCCTGTCTCAATCAATATGGCGTGGGATGAGCATTGGACAAGGAATTGGAAGCGAGCACCTTTAAAATGCGAGAAAAAATTGTAAGGCGGGTAGAAAAGCCTTTAGGCTTTCCTGTTAGGCGACCTTTAGGTCGGCCTGTTTGGGAAAGTAGACCTAAAGGTCTTAGACGGGAAAGCCTAAAGGCTTTTCTACCGATTTTTTAAGTCCATTTGCGAAAGCAGCAATCTTTTATATTCAATGCAACGAATATTAAACAACAGTTGCGTGGACAATGGATTGATTTATTTACGACCTATGGGGCTAAGGTGAAAATCATTTATTTAGAAGTGTCTTATTCGCAATGGATACAGCAAAATAGAAATCGGGAGCATGTTGTTCCTGCGAAAGCGATGGAGTGAATGCTTACAAAATTAGAAATACCTTCTTTAACGGAAGGACAGGTAGTTGAATTTTTGATTAATTAGTCAAATAAATAATATTCTAAAAAATCGTATTTCTTATAATAAAACCTATTTTTACCATCTATTTTTCAGAAATATGCAATGAATGCTGAGAAAAATGGTAATTAAATATGAGAAAAGAGACTTGATTTCAATCATACTGGTATATTTTGGATTTTAAAAGCTATATCTTTTTTATCCGATTAATTTCTAGCCTCTTTTCCTGTATGGTTTTAAAAAATACGACTAAAAGATAAGACAAAAACTAATTATGCAAACATCTACTTTTTCCACGACTGTTTTTATAGCCCTGTTACTTTTATTACTAATTGCTTGTGCTAAGAAAATTAATCAAACGCCAGCAGTACCTACGCTTACCCCTGAAGAAAAAGTGACACAATTAGGAGAACAACTTTTCAAAAAAGATTTTTCTTTGGACTACAACAAAGAGAAAACGGTTGTCTGTATTGCGAAAGCTATTAAAAGAAGACCAACTGATGCTTTTTCCACTTTGTCCTTTCTAATTTACGAATTAGAAACAGAAGAAATTCTATTCCAAGAAATTATTCCTAAAGCTACTGGAAAATGGCTGAGTAATAAGGAATTTCAAATAACGACCATACCGGGAAGAGTACCAACAAGAGGCACTCAACAAACTGGCTTTATTTATAATGTGATTAATAAATCAAAAAGAAAACTGTAAAGAACGTAGCGCCAATATAAATCTTGAAATGTAAAGATTTATGAGGTGCCTATAATTTTTATAAAAACTATCATACACCAATTTTAACCAAAACATAAGATATGTATCGTTTTAAATTTACCCTATTTGCCCTTTTTGTTTCTGGCTTATTGCTGATTACTGCTTGTAAGGAACAGGCGGAACAATTGCCTATTAAAAAAATTGCCAAAAAAAGTTGGAAGATAGCTAAAAAGGGAACCAAACAGAAAAAAGAACTACGTTATGAAGGGCCTCATAATTTTTATGAATATCATCATCGTATCCGAACTAGAACGGGGGATTTAAAACCTAGATATACGACTAATTATAAGCAGGCAGCTTTTCAAAAAGCATTGCGTTTAAACAAACAACAAGGCATTGCTCGGAATAAAAAGCTAGACTGGGAAGAACGTGGTCCAGGTAATGTTGGTGGTCGGACAAGAGGTATATTAGTCGATAAACGAGATGAAACATATCTTACTTGGCTAGTTGGTTCTGCTGGTGGAGGTATTTGGAAAACAACGGATGGGGGGCAAAATTTTACCTTGACAACAGAAGAATTGCCAAATATGTCTACTACTACCTTGGCGGCTAGTGATGCTAACCCTGACATAGTTTATGCTGGAACAGGAGAAGGTATTGATGGACAAATGATTGAAGGAGATGGAATCTATAAAAGTTTGGATGCTGGAGAGAGTTGGTCTGTGTTGCCAGTTACTGCTAATAATCAACAATTTGAAAATGTTCTACGATTGGTGGTTGACCCAGAAAATCCGAATATCGTCTTAGCAGCTACCCGAAGGTCTTATAGAATTCCAGCGGATGATAATAATGACTTATTGACCAATGGATATATTATGAAAAGTGAAGATGGGGGCGTGAGCTGGAGAGAAGTATTTTCAGTTGAAGGAAACCCAAGACGTGCTTTTTCACAAGCTGTTCAGCAAATTGTGGCGGACCCTAGTGATTTTAATATTCTTTATGCGACCGCAAGAAATTATGGGGTTCTAAAATCCACCGATAAAGGAGAAACATGGGTTCGAGTATTTAATGCAGCACGCGATAATTTTGGCCGTATGGAATTAGCCGTTTCTCCGGTTAATCCGCAGGTTCTTCATTTTGCTACAGAAGCGAATGGAGAAGCTAATCTAATCCGTTCTTCCAATGGTGGCGCTACTTGGGGTGCTATTACTGGAGAATTTGGTAATTGGTTTGGTGGGCAGGGCTGGTATGATAATACTATAGCGGGGCATCCATTTGACGAAAATCAAATACTTGTTGGAGGGGCCGGACCTCTTTTATCCATTACTTCGTCAGGAGATTCGGTTGGAGTGACTATTTTGGGGGAAATAATTAATGAGACACAATTTATTAATTTATATAATCCTGATGGAGGAGCTGCGGTTTTGACTATTGCCGATTTTTACACTGAGTTTTTAGGGTTGCCTGCTCCTGAAGTTACAGAAGACTTGGTGCCAATTGAGATTCGGTTTGGTTCTGGAATAACGCAAAAAGCGCACCGTCACTTTGCAGATGGAAATATCGAGAATACTTATTTGGATTATGTGGAGGTGCCTTTTCAAGTTTGGGATGTATTGGCAGATAAACAGTTGATGGTTTCTTTTAATGATGCTGATAATAATGGGGCATGGTCAATTAACGAAGTGGGAGAAGAATTAGACCCGGAAAATTCGAATGAAATTTTAATCATCCATTCTTTGGATTATGATGCTAATCAACCTTCCGCAGAATTAAATGATGTGCTAAATAAAGCTATTTATGCGGTGTTTGCAGGCACTTTTAAAGGAGCAGAATTAGGAACACAAGCTTTGCCTACAGCAAAGATTGCTATTAGAACGAGCACAAAAACGAGCCTTGGTTCTTCTTTCGAAAATATTGCGGATGGATATGGACAATATGGTGGTTCTTCTAAAGGGGTTCACGTTGACCACCACAATCTTACGCTTATTCCAATTGACGAAGCCACGGGTACTTTTTATATTATTAATGGAAATGACGGCGGGATAGCTTTTTCTAAAGATAGTGGAGAAACTTTTGTGCAAACTGGAGATACCTTTAAAGAAGAACGGAATTTTGATGGGACCACTACTATTTTTGAAACAACTTTAGGCTATAATACTTCTCAATTTTACGGGGTGGATAAGATGAACGGAGAAGACCGATATATTGGAGGAACACAGGACAATGGTAGTTTTGTCTCTCCAGCAAATCCAGGTACTAGAAGTGTGTGGGTGCTAGCTCCAAGTGGGGATGGATTCGAAGCTGCATGGAATTATGAAAACCCTGATTTATTATTAGAGTCTTCTCAGTTTAATAATGTTTTCCGAAGTGATGATAGAGGAGAAACTTGGAATAATGTAGATATGCCAGGAAGCGGTCCTTTTGTGACTCGTATCGCAGCTTCTAAGCAAGACCCAGATTTAGTATTTGGCATTAGTTCTTTGGGAGTATTGAAATCTACCGACTTTGGATTGAATTGGTCCGTTACTGAGATGCCTGATGAATGGCTATTCGGTAACAACTCAATAGAAGTGTCTGAAGCTTCTCCGCAAATTGTATGGACAGGTTCTGCTTTTAATGATTTTGAAAAAATGGTGGTCTCCACGGATGGAGGTAGTTCTTTTACCCCAACAAATGGCTACGACCAAGCTGTTTTAGGAGATATTACTGGTATCGGTACACACCCTTTAAATAAAAACAAAGCCTATGCTTTGTTCTCTATTGCTGACGGTCCGAAGATTTTAGAAACGTCGGATATGGGCGCCACTTGGAGAGACCTGTCTGGTTTTGTAACGAATCAGTCTCAAAGCAATAATGGATTTCCAGATGTTGCTACCTTCTCTTTGGTCGTCATGCCACATGATACCAATCAAATTTGGGTTGGAACAGAGATAGGATTATTTGAATCTCTAGATGGCGGTGCAAGCTGGAATTATGCCGATAATGGATTACCACCGGTACATATTTATGAAATGAAAGTGGTCAATGATGAAGTAGTTATAGCTACTCATGGACGAGGTATCTGGTCCGTCAGTATTCCTGAGTTAGAAGGCTATGAACCATTACCAGCACTGATAAGCCCTCAAGTAAATGTTACAGGAACAGGATTTAATGGACAAATTGTAGGTGAGGCAAACTTGAGAGCAGCTTATGACTCTACTATCTTGGAAATCTTTTTACCAACGGAAGAAGGGGCTATTTTATTAGACCGTAGAGTATTGGAAGGAAATGGTGTAAGAACAAATGTACCATTTGAACTTCAAGTAGATTTAGCTTCGGATACAATCATAGCTGCAGATATTGTCCTTTCAGCTTATTCGGAAGGAGAAGTTTTAGTAAGTAGTGGAACTGCCTTAATCTATGATGTAGATGAAGCACCCGTGACAACTTACAGTAATGATTTTGATACAGACCAAAGCGATTTTGCTCGTTTAGGTTTTAATGTTTTCCAAGCGCCTAATTTTGATAGTAAAGCATTGCACTCCCCGCATCCATACCCAGGCAATAATCAGGAATTTATTGCAGTTTTCCAAAAACCAATAATTGTAGCAGATTCGAGTACTTTGCTTACTTTTGATGAAGTTGTTTTAGTTGAAATTGGCGATTCTCCAAATTTCGGAAATGAGTTCTTTTATGATTTTGTCACCGTCGAAGCGACTAATGATAATGGACAAACTTGGATTACCTTGGATGGTTATGACTCGAGTCGAGAGGATATTTGGACAACTGCTTATGAACTTGGTATAACGGGAGGAAGTGAATTGATTCTATCTAACCAAATTGGATTATCTGGCTTTTTTGAAGAAGGGGATGTGGTTTATCTACGTTTCCGACTTGTTTCCGACCCGCTTGTTGAAGGCTGGGGTTGGATGATTGACAATATTGAATTAAAATCTCAAGTGACGGCTGTAGAGGAATTACCTGAAACTGTAGCTTTAAAGAATTTCCCTAATCCTTTTACTAGTTCTACTATTTTGCAATATACCTTGACGGAAAAAAGTGAGGTGAGTGCTGCTTTGTATAGTCTGGATGGTAAAGAAGTAAGTTCCCTAATTCAAACGACTCAAAACGCAGGACAACACACTTATGAAGTGAATACAAGTAGCTTAGAATCAGGGATGTATTTGTGCCGTTTTCAGGTGAATGGAGCAGAGCAAACTTTGAAGTGGGTTAAGAAGTAGTTTTTTAGAGTAGAGAAGAGAGAGGGCTTAGAATTAAAATTCTAAGCCCTTTTTTTGTAAAATTATATGGTTAGTAGATGGAGTTATTTATAAATGCTAACCTTTTTGTAAGTTAGTGTTCTTAATTTTTTTTAGCTTAAAATATTAAACTAGAATATGTCAGGAAAAGGAATACAAGAAACAGACGATGTAAGTTTGAGTGACATTATTGGAAATGGAAAAACTTATACTGTTCCACCATATCAAAGAGATTATTCTTGGAAAAAAGACCAATGGGAAGATTTATGGAATGATATACTAAAACCACCGATGTAAACCTTATCACCTTCCAATGGATATTCATTAAATAATTGATTAATAGTAGAAGCTAGGCGAAATTTTTCGGAAGTTTCTAACCAAAGCCGTTGATTGAATTTCATCAAAACGACTGCGATTCCTTTATTTAATGCGGGCTGGACTATTTTAAACTCATTTTTAATTCTAGCTGGCGTTTCTGAATAGCCTGGGAATAAAATTAACACTCCTGTTTGTTGAATGGTGGGTAGAACTAATTCATAGTTATCTGTCTCAATGGAATTTGGATAATTTTGTTGAGTAGTATCAGCGGGAGTTTTTTCCAGAAAATTACAGGAACCTATTAGACCGAAAGCGAAGCATAAAAGCAGGTATCTCATTTTTATTTTTAACCAAAAATAGGAGAAGGTAGAAGTGGATTCAAATTTATAAAACCTAATAACCTATTATTAACCCTAAATAAGTCTTTATTCACCAATACTATTAGTCGTGCATTTAAAACGCTTGGAGGTCTTGTAGACGTTTCAAGGTTTTCATAAGACCTTGAAGCGTCTTCAAGACCTTCAAGTGTCTAACAGGTAGTCGGAAAATATAAAATGGTCAATTCTTCTATTTTAAAATAAAAAGCCCATCAAAATCCAAGCTGCCAATTATTATTATTAAAACAAGATAATTAGCCACATAACCCAAAAGTATCTTTGTTCAATTTAGCTTTTTATTGACCAGATAGTTGCCTGATTTTTAAGCAAAAACAAGTGAAATTCCCTGTTTTCCCCCTTTGCATATTAATTAAGATTCGGTATCTTTGCGGCAAAATTCAGAAATCCTGTTTTTTGATAAAAATTTATAAGTGATTTTCATGTTTTTTTGACAATCATTTTCAAAATAATCAATCAACTACTAATCAATATTTAAATATGGCGAACGTAGGTCAAATCAAACAAGTAATCGGTCCTGTAATCGATGTAAGTTTTTCTGCCGAAGGTGCTAACTTACCAGAAATCTTAAATGCCTTAGAAGTAACTAAAGCAAACGGAGAATCTTTAATTATGGAGGTGCAGCAGCACTTAGGTGAAGATAGTGTAAGAGCTATCTCAATGGATTCTACCGATGGATTGACGAGAGGTATGGATGTAACAGATACTGGTGCAGCGATTTCTATGCCTGTTGGAGAAGCGATTAAAGGTCGTTTGTTTAACGTAGTAGGAACAGCAGTGGATGGTATTGGTGAAGTATCTAAAGCACAATCTTATGCGATTCACCGTAAGCCACCACGTTACGAAGATTTAGCAACAGATAAAGAAATCTTGTTGACAGGTATTAAGGTAATTGATTTGATTGAGCCTTACCAAAAAGGAGGAAAGATTGGTTTATTCGGTGGTGCAGGTGTAGGTAAGACGGTATTGATTATGGAATTGGTAAATAACATTGCCAAAGTATATGAAGGTATTTCTGTTTTCGCAGGTGTAGGAGAAAGAACGAGAGAAGGAAACGATTTACTTCGAGAATTCTTAGAATCTGATGTAATCAACTACGGTGAAGAATTTAAGCATTCTATGGAAGCTGGTGGATGGGATTTATCTAAAGTTGACTTAGAAGCATTAAAAAGCTCGAAAGCGACCTTAGTATTCGGTCAGATGAACGAACCTCCTGGTGCAAGAGCAAGAGTTGCCTTGTCTGGATTGACCATGGCAGAGTATTATAGAGATGGAGATATGAATGACCCAACTGGTGGTAGAGATATCTTGTTCTTCGTTGATAACATCTTCCGTTTCACACAAGCTGGTTCTGAGGTATCAGCACTTTTAGGACGGATGCCTTCAGCAGTAGGTTATCAACCAACTTTGGCAACTGAGATGGGATTGATGCAGGAAAGAATTACTTCTACTAAGAGAGGTTCCATTACTTCTGTACAAGCGGTTTATGTACCTGCGGATGATTTAACAGACCCTGCTCCAGCAACAACATTTGCTCACTTGGATGCAACAACGGTACTTTCTAGAAAGATTGCTTCTTTAGGTATTTATCCAGCGGTGGACCCTCTAGATTCAACTTCTCGTATCTTAGACCCTGCTATCATCGGTGATGAGCACTATAACTGTGCACAAAGAGTAAAGAACTTATTACAACGATATAACGAATTACAAGATATTATTGCCATCTTAGGTATGGAAGAATTGTCTGACGAAGATAAGGCAGTTGTAGGTAGAGCGAGAAGAGTTCAGCGTTTCTTATCTCAACCTTTCCACGTAGCAGAGCAGTTTACAGGTATCCCTGGTGTAATCGTATCCTTAGAAGAAACGATTAGAGGTTTCAACATGATTATGGATGGCGAAATGGACCAATACCCTGAAGCAGCATTCAACCTACAAGGTAACATCGACGATGTGAAGGCGAAAGGAGAGAAGATGTTAGCGGAAGTAGCGTAATTCAGTAGGCAGTTTGCAGTGGACAGTAGGCAGTTCTACCGTTTACCGTAAGCAGTTATTCGTTAAGCAGTTGTCAGCTAGTGTTTTGAGTCGAAAGATTTACAACTCACAACTTACAACTCACAACTATAAAAAATGAATATTTCAGTTTTAACACCAGATATTGCTGTTTTTGAAGGCCCCATCAAATCTGTAAAGATTCCGGGTATTAATGGACAGTTTCAAATTTTAAAAGGGCACGCGCCTTTAGTATCTGCTTTGGCAGAAGGCCCAGTAGAAATTGTGAAAGGGAGTGGAGAAAAATTGACTTTTAAAATAGAAAAAGGCTTTATCGAGGTTTTAAGAAATGAAGTGTCTTTGTTAGTTCAAGGATATCAGGCATAAGATTCTTTTTGAATCAATTAAAGAGGAGTTAAACTGTCATGGTTTAGCTCCTTTTTTTGTTTGGGACTTGTTAATCTGCTCCTTCCAAATGGTAGTTTAGAAGAATACTAATCTTGTTTTAGTTTTAAAAATAGATTATATTTGTTTAAAAGCATAACCAATTATGACAGTAGCTACAAATATTTCCGAATACGAAATCGAAAGAAACAAACCAATGCCAAATAGAATTCATGGAGTTATCCAACTTGATTTAGGTTTTTTACTTAAATTAAATTATCAAAAGAAATACCAAATCTCATCTGAGGTTAGCTTAGCTACCGTTCCAAGTTCTACTCCTGATTTAGCTATCTTTCCAAAAAAGAAACTTAATCTAAAAACAATTAAAGCAAAAGAAGAAGAAGCCCCAATTACTACTATAGAAATCCAATCCCCTTCTCAATCTATTGAAGAGTTACAGCATAAAGCATGGAATTTATACTTTCCAATGGGTGTGCAATCTGCTTGGATTGTTATACCCTCTTTGAAGGCAGTAAAAATTCTCTTGGCGGATGATACAGAATTATTCTTCAACTCAGGGAAACTAAAAGACCCGACTACCAATATTGAGATTGACACAAAAGAGATTTTTGAAAATATGGTTTGAGGATGCCTACCGTCGACCTTTAAAAAATTCCGTTACTATTCCACCACATTGTGCTTCCATGACACCTTGCAAAACCACTGTCTTGGGATGTAATAATTCTTTCCCATATCTGAAAAAACCTTTTTTATCATCACTTGCGCCAAATACTAATCTGCCTAACTGCGCCCATGACAAAGCTCCAGCACACATCACACATGGCTCTAAGGTCACATACATCGTACAATCATTCAAATACTTACTACCTAGATATTCCGCAGCAGAAGTTAAGGCTATAATTTCTGCATGAGCTGTTACATCTGTTAGTAACTCGGTTTGGTTATGTGCCTTGGCAATGATTAAATCATTACAAACGACCACTGCACCAACTGGTACTTCGCCTTCATCAAAGGCTTTTTCGGCTTGCTTGAAAGCCTGTTGCATGAAATATTCTTCGGTAAACATATTCACAGGATGACAGGATTTAATTAGGACTTACTTATTTGATTTATGCTAGGTCGTGTTCTTAGACTTAGTAACAACTTCAAATAACTTTTAATAAGCCCAAATAACCTAATTTTTTACAAATTTTATTTCCAAAATTATTTTTATTTCAATTTTCATTAAAAAAGGTTTTACAGAATTTTCAAATGTTATACCTTTGTGCATGGAAAAACTAAAAACACCAACCAGTAAATTTTTAGGACAAGCATTAACTTTTGATGATGTCCTCTTAGCTCCTGCCTACTCAGAAGTTTTACCCAGAGAAGTAGATATTAGTACGCAATTGACTCGGAATATTCGATTGAATTTGCCTGTTGTCTCCGCAGCTATGGATACGGTGACCGATAATCGCTTGGCTATAGCATTGGCTCGTCAAGGCGGTATTGGAATTATTCATAAAAATATGAGTATTCAAGCCCAAGCGGAACAAGTTCGAAGTGTCAAGCGGTCGGAAAGTGGGATGATTATTGACCCTGTGACTTTGCGAAGAGATGCTACCGTAGGGGATGCGCAAGCATTGATGAAAAAATTTAGTATCGGCGGTATTCCAATCGTTGATGGACATAATAAATTGATTGGTATTCTGACCAATCGGGATTT
>CALLVC010000395.1 GCA_938010785.1 uncultured Saprospiraceae bacterium | reverse complement strand
AAATTTTTAGCTTGAATTTTTTCGATAGTTTTCGCCAAAAAATCAATGCATAGCACCCGCTACGGATTTATTTTTTGGTAAAAAATAGCGGAAAAAGGCTGCTAAAAATTACCCGATTAATTGAGCTGCATTACTTAAGTAGTAATAGCCTCCTTAAGAAAAATCGGTAAGAATTGAGTTATCGAACAATTATTGTCGGTAGTCATTCATTCCAAATAGAAGAAAATAGGTTTTAATAAATAGCGATAGTTTTCTTTTTAGGTGAAATCTAGTCATAACGCTAGATTTCGCCTAGAAACTATACTCCGGAGGCAAATGATTAATTAGGACCTTAAGTATATGCCATCCTTTAAAGCATACTTTATAATAGGGTAAAATAAATTTCAATGCCCCTAATCGGAAATTAATCTCTAAAATATTCACTATTTTGGAGAAACCTTCTCAGCCTGTTGAAATGGTGCCGACAGGCTGAAGGGTTTATTTTAACTCTTCACAAATTTGTAGTAGCCAACTCCGATTGGTGACTAATTCTGTTTTATTTATATTATTAATAACTTTTGGTATTTTATCTTTGGTAGCTCGCACTATTTGAGCTAATAGCATGGTAAAATTGAGGTAGGTCTCTCTAATATTATTGGATATTTTTTTATTTCTGCGTAAATAAATAGAGAAGGAAGCTATAAGAGAGAATAAAGACTCAACCTCTTTGTTCTCATAATAAATTTTAAGTAAGATTTCTTTTGACCCTAAACTATAAAATACATCAGAATATTCCACTAGCAATAAATGATACTGTGCTTCTTTATAATTTTTTCTACGATAAGCTAAATCAGCTAAGTTATAATGCAAAGCATCTTCCTGAAATTCAATAGCTAATTTTTTATAAAATTCATTAATAAAATTTTCTGTCCAATCATATTTTTTCAGATTAAATCCCATTCTTACTACATTTTTAAATATCCAAGGAGATAAATAACCATTGACAAATAAAAATTCTTGTTGAATACCTTCCAAATATAGTTCTAGGGATTGATTCGCATAATAATTCCTATTTACATTATATTTTACCTGCCTCATACAATAGTTAATAGCATACAAATAAATATGCTGTTTTTCTATAGAAGGAATAACAGCATCATGGTTTGCTACTAACTGTTTTAAAGTCTCAAAATTAGTGGAGGCATTTTCTAAAGTAAGGGTAGCATAAATTTGGCAGTAAATATCTATTAAAGGTTCTTTTTCTTCTTTTAAGTTAATTAGATAAGTATAGATTTGATTTGTAAAACTTAAATCATAATTAGTTGAAAAAACTTGTTGGCGATTAAGCATCTCACAACTATATTTTAATTTATTTATTAAATAAAATAAATCTAAATTATCAGATGCCATTTTTAAATTATCGTCGTGTCGTCTCGTTTCTTGATTAAGAAAATGCTTGTTTGCAATATCTGCCAACTGATAATTTGAATAATAATAATTTATTGTTTTCTCCTTCGTATTGGTCTGGTTATTAGTTATTTTATCAAAATATCTTTTAGAATGCTTTTCTAATTTGCGATCTACTAACTCTTCTAAAATATAATTGTCTTTTAACGCTAAAGATTCCACTTTTTGCTGTCCTAAGAATTCTTCGGCTGCTTTCAAGGTATAATTCATCAAATACCTCATTTGTTTATCATTATAAGCTTGATGGGGATATAGTTTTTTAAATACCACTGCTTTAGATAATTTCTTTTCTGAAAAATCGGGAGCTGTAGTTGCGATATAGTCAAAAAAAGCAATTAAATCTGTTCGTTTATTAAAATATGGAGAAGCTAAAAACTCCTTAAAACGCCGCCATTCCACTTTTTTAAAGGTTTTTAATAAAAGAATGAGCTTACTTTCTATCATTTTATAGGATTATTTTTCGACAATGCTCAATATATAATTTATTTTTTAATTTTATAATTAATTAAAAATCAAATATTTATAAATAATTATTGATTTAAAAAGAATTATTTTCTCTTAAAAATACAATAATTATTTTCGACAAATAGAAAAAAATGTAATTGTGTCAGCTATGATTCATACCTACTTTTGTACCAGAGAAAGATAAGAACATTGTTTATTTTTATAGCCATACACCTTAACGAAATAAATATTCCATGAAACAAATATTGCTTTTTGCAATTTCCTTATTCCTTTTTTCTCCTTTTTGCTTTACCCAAACAGTATGGCCGGGTGACGTTAATAATAATGGTATTGTCAACGAAGTTGACTTATTATATTTAGGCTTTGCCTTTAATGCTACTGGAAGTCCAAGAACAACTGTTTCTACAGAATGGGCTGCTCAAGAAATTACTACTGCATGGGAAGGTACTTTCCCTGATGAATTAAACTTTGCTTTTGCTGATTGTAATGGAGATGGAATTGTAGATTTAACAGATGCAGAGGTCATAAGAAGCAATCTTACGCTTACACATGATGATGTACCCTTTGTTGAAGATGAACTTCTAGAAGCTACCCCAGAAGTAGATCCCCAATTTTACTTTAATGACGAAGAAGTCACTGCTACTCCAGGTGTCATAAGAGATGTACCAATTAGTTTAGGAGAAGACGATAATATTCTTAAAGATATTTTAGGCGTTTCTTTTACGATAAAAGTTGATACTACTTTTTTTGAGACTAGTAGTTCTGAATTTGAACTTGACGGCTCTGCTTGGCTTACTCCATTTACAGATGAAGCAGTTGACTTTACCTTAAGAAATGATGACGAAGGAACAATTAAAGTGGCCATCATCAAAACCGACCAAAAACCAGTTAGTGGTGCAGGATTCATAGGAACAGTTTCTTTTGTGATTATTGAAGATGCTATCAATTTCTTAGCTCCTACAGATACTGTTACCCTGCAAATAGACAGTGTCACGGTAGTAAAAGGAGATTTGACAAAAGTTCCTGTCGGTGGTTCATCAATTATAATAGACATAGAAGGACGACCAACAAGTACCTACGACCCCATCATAGATAAAATAAAGTTTTACCCTAATCCCAATAATGGCTGGGTACTTCTACAAACCAATGAAGTACCGATAGAAGAAGTGCAATTGGTAAACACCTTAGGGCAAACGATTTATCAAAAATCATTAACTAAAAATAATTTTCACAGCCTTGACTTAAATCATATTCCCGAAGGGGCCTATTGGCTGAGAATGATAACAAAATATGGTATAAAAAGTACCCCGATTCAAAAATACAACTAGACTTTTAACCAAAATTCAACAATCGTATTTTTGAACATCATGAAACATTGATTGACACGTTTAAACCTTTTTAAGTAAATCTTTGCCGAAAAAACTGAACATTTTTTATAATTCCCATGACAAACTAATCTAAAGGCAAAGAGAAAAATCAAGACCATGTGGCTAGGTGACTCTTCGGAGTTATCTAGCTCACATACCAAACTGAAAACTAAAGATTATTTGGATAGTAATGGACAGTAGTTTATCCTTAAACTGATAACTACTAAATGTACAAAGGCCGCTCAAAGGAGTGGCCCTCTTTCGTTTAGACATGATGACAGCCTGCCTGACGGCAGTCAGGGATTTTTGTAGGTCGTTCACTTGGGACTTGGTTCTAGGTCGAGTGCCTTATAGGACGTATTCTGATACAATACACCTCATCAGCCTCATTACCTTATAAACCTTATTTACCTCATCACCTTATAAACCTCATTACCCCATAACATTGTCATCAATTTGGCATTATTTCCCTCCCAACTTGTATTAGGCTATTTGATTGCTTAATTTTCTAGCTCTTTTAAATAAAAACTATTCGTCCTGTGAAAAAGATATTGCTCTTCCTGTTTCTCATCTCTATAGTGGCGACTGTCTTTGCCCAAAAAAAGATAAAATATTCCAAATCCTTTTTACAAAAACTAGAACAAACTCAAATTGATATTTTCACGCCTGTAGAAGGAAAATATAAAAGTACTCGACCAGTCAAAAACGATTATCAATCGATTGACCATGCTATCTTTTCAAAAAAAGAAGGGATAGAAATTCGGTATGCTATTATTCCCTTTGAAGAGAATAAACCAACTACTCAAATTCCTCACGTCGATTTTATGCGAGTCGTTATGAGTACCGCAACAAACGAAGATGAAGCAGCAGTGGTTAGTGTACATGCGATACCAGACCAAGATTTAAAAGCAAAATTCAATGCAGATTGGGGCAGTATGGCTTATTTTCAGCCTAAAACTAGGTTTTCTAAATACAAACATTGTCGACTAGTAAGTCTCTATTCAGAGGGGCTAGGAATGGTCTATGTATTCTTTCTTTTTGATGAACCGAGTCGTTTTTTGGATAATCGCCTACATTCCCTTAGATTTAAGACTAAAATATAATTTAAGTAATCAATCTTGACTTTTCTATAACACCCTAGAGATGCCTATTATCAAACCTATTCGAGGCTTTAGTCCTCAGCTTGGCGAAAACTGTTTTATCGCTGAAAATGCCACTATTGTTGGCGATGTCACTTGTGGCGCAGATTGTAGTTTTTGGTTTAATTCCGTCGTACGTGGCGATGTCAATAGCATTAGAATTGGCAATAAAGTCAACATCCAAGATGGCGCTGTTATTCACTGTACGTACGAAAAAACGAAGACCATTATTGGCAATAACGTTTCCGTTGGTCATAATGCAATTGTTCACGGTTGCCAGATTGAAGACAATGTACTAGTCGGAATGGGGGCTATTATCATGGATGATGCTAAGGTAGAGTCCAATGTATTAATTGCGGCAGGTGCGGTAGTACTAGAAAGAGCACGTTTAGAATCTGGTTATATTTATGGTGGGGTGCCCGCTAAAAAACTAAAGAAGTTAACTAAAGAAAATTTTCAACATTATATCGGACGAATTGCAGATAACTATGTGCTTTATGCTAGTTGGTTTAAAGATTAGTTAGTGATTGATGATTCGTTGATTTGTGATTGGTTAGCCTAAGGAATCATCTGTTTAATTTTAAAATTTGTACCTTCTTAAGTAATGCAGCTCAATTAATCGGGTAATTTTTAGCAGCCTTTTTCCGCTATTTTTTACCAAAAAATAAATCCGTAGCGGGTGCTATGCATTGATTTTTTGGCGAAAACTATCGAAAAAATTCAAGCTAAAAATTT
>CALLVC010000394.1 GCA_938010785.1 uncultured Saprospiraceae bacterium | reverse complement strand
CAATTAATCCGTTTGATTGGTGTAAAATTTAGTCAATTAGTCCATGGAAATTATCAGACCCAACTATTTGAAGATACAGAAGAAGAAGTGAAATTATTACAGGCAATGGATGGAATTCGAAAGCGATTCGGTTCAGGTGCTATAACGCTTGGGAATACAGTTAATCCCGTAGCGCCAAGCTCTGCTTGGTGAATAATATCTGCCAAGCAGAGCTTGGCACTACAGATGTACATCAATTGTCATACATATTACTCCCTAAAATATGGGACTTTATCGCCAAAGCAATTGGTCGATGCAGCCAAAGTACGTGGTATCAAAACCCTTGTGCTAACGGACATCAACAATACAAGTGCGACCCTGCCCTTTGTACAACTCTGTCAAAAAGCAGGAATAAAACCTATCGTCGGCATCGAATTTCGAGAAAACAATGAATGGTTATTTACAGGCATTGCTTTAAATAATGAAGGATTTCGAGCACTCAATGCCTTACTAACGAAACACTCCATGGAAAAGAAAAAACTTCCTAGAGTGCCTCCTGAAATGCCTAATGTTATTATCGTCTATCCACGTTTGATAAAGCCGATGGAAGAGTTCACAAGAAATGAATTTTTGGGAATTAGTACCGAATATATCAATCGGCTCTATTTTTCAGAAGTCCGTAAGTTTCAACATAAGTTATTAGCCCTCAACCCCATTACTTTTTTGGACAAAGAGGGCTATGAGACACATCAATTATTAAGAGCTATTGATTTAAATACCTTAGCTAGTAAGCTTACTAAAAAAGATGTAGCTAGTAAAACAGAGCATTTTATTAATCAAAAAGTTTTGGAAAAATTTTACGAGGGTTTTCCTAAAATAATCCATAATACCAAACGCCTATTAGCAGCTTGTACTATTGATTTTAAATGTGGACTGGAAATCAATCGCCAAACTTTTACGGGCTCCAAAGAAGGCGATTATAAATTATTAGAAAAATTAACCCTAAGTGGTTTAAAACAACGATATGACGAATTATCTACTAATTATAAAAAGGCATTAGACCGCCTAAAAAAAGAGCTAAAAACTATTTATGAATTAAATTACTGTCCCTATTTTTTAATTACATGGGACATCGTTCGATATGCACACAGCGTAGGGTATCATCACGTCGGGCGTGGAAGTGGCGCTAATTCTTTAGTCGCTTTTTGCTTAATGATTACTGATGTAGACCCACTAGAATTAGACCTTTACTTTGAGCGATTTATCAATCCGCATCGAACGTCACCACCAGACTTTGATATTGACTTTGCGTGGAACGAACGAGATGACGTCACCGATTATATTTTCAAAAGATATGGCAAAGAATACACCGCTTTATTAGCTACTTATAACACCTTTAAAGGCAAATCATGTATTAGAGAAATCGGAAAAGTATTTGGTTTGCCCAAAGAAGAAATTGATAAAATAATTAATAATCCAACAGCCAAAGAAACACACCATGAACTAGCCAAAAAGATTTTCCGCTATGCTAAAAACATTGAAGGATTCCCCAACTATTTATCCATTCACGCAGGCGGTATTTTAATCACCGAAAAACC
The DNA here is from genome assembly GCA_938010785.1 of uncultured Saprospiraceae bacterium. Taxonomy (GTDB): domain Bacteria; phylum Bacteroidota; class Bacteroidia; order Chitinophagales; family Saprospiraceae; genus JAFMDF01. The sequence continues at coordinate 3,798 of CALLVC010000394.1, read as the reverse complement.
ATTGAATTATTATACTGCCTTACAATTAATGTCTAAGGGTTTTCCTATTACGCATTTTGATATGCACGATGCCGAAGATTGGGGGTTTCATAAATACGACGTGCTCAGTCAGCGAGGATTGGGGCATATAAAAGATGCAGTAAGCATCGTCAAAGAAAATCAGGGAAAAGCAGTGGACGTGCACCAAGTAAAAAAAATTATGCAAGATGAACAGGTTAGACAACAGCTAAAATCGGGCAATTGTATTGGCTGTTTCTACATCGAATCACCTGCTATGCGAGGCTTGCTGAAGAAGCTGCGCTGTGATGACTATCGACATCTAGTTGCGGCTTCTTCTATTATTCGTCCTGGGGTTGCTAAATCGGGCATGATGCGAGAATACATCCATCGGTTTCACTATCCGCATCGATTTAAATATCTGCATCCCGTCTTTGAAGAACAATTATCCGACACCTATGGCGTCATGGTGTATCAAGAAGATACCATGAAAATCATTCATCATTTTGCAGGTTTAGGCTTAGGAGAAAGTGATGTCTTGCGCCGAATGATGACGGGCAAAAAAAACAAAGGAGACAGCTTTGAAAAACTCAAACAAAAATTCTTTGACAATTGTGCCAACCGAGGTCATTCTTTGGAGTTATCTAATGAAGTTTGGCGACAAATTGAAAGTTTTGCAGGGTATTCTTTTTGCAAAGCACACTCTGCTAGCTTTGCCGTAGAAAGTTTTCAGAGTCTATATTTAAAGACTTATTTCCCATTAGAATTTATGGTTGCCGTCATCAATAATTTTGGGGGCTTCTATCGTACCGAATACTACTTCCACGAAGCTCGAATGCAAGGAGCAACCATTCATCCACCTTGTGTCAATAAAAGCCATTATCTCACCCATATCGAAGGGAAAGATATTTATGTTGGTTTTGTTCATCTTCACCAAATGGAGCGCAAGGTGGCGAGTTTATTATTAAAGCAAAGACGAACAGACGGTACCTACAGAAATTTAGCAGATTTTGTCAATCGAGTTAATATCTCAGCTGAGCAATTAGAAATATTGATTCGCATTGGCGCGTTTCGCTTTACGGGCAAAAACAAAGCGGCCTTAATGTGGGAAAAAAATGCAGTTTTTAATCCAAAAAAAGATTGGGAAGCATCAGGCAGTTTGTTCAATGACCCTTTTGAGGAATATCAGCTCCCCGATTTACAAGCAGGAACATTTGACCAAGCATTTGATGAGATTGAATTATTAGGTTTCCCAGTAGCTTCTCCTTTCTCTTTATTAAAAAATAAAGATTTCCCCAAAGCTATCACCGCTCGACAATTGCCTAAATTTTTAAATAAAACAGTTGAGCTACTAGGTTATTACGTTTGCCGAAAAAGTGTTCGAACAGTCAATGGAAAACATATGGCATTTGGCACTTGGATAGATATCGAGGGAGCGTTCTTAGATACGACTCATTTTCCACATCAGCTCAAGAAATTTCCCTTTCGGGGGAAAGGGATTTATCGAATAAAAGGGAAAGTGGCCGTAGAGTTTGGGTTTTATAGCTTGGAAGTTGTAGCAATGGAGTTACTACCTTTGGTTGGAGATGTTCGGTATGAGTGAATGAAACTGGTAGCACAGAACCTGCCCGACTGTGGAGCGGGCTGGTTCATTCTGTCCCGTTCCAAAGTCTTTAGACTTTGATTTTCCAAGAAAACACTAAAAAGTTAACTTAGATGCACCAACCTAAATGTTGCTGCCCCCTACGGACAAAAGCATGTACTACCCAAAACGCCCCTGAATTTTTCAATTCAGAGGCGTTTGGTATTATTTTTCAACGATAAAAGTATCTTTAATTAAGCCGCAGCTTCTTCTGCTACCTCTTCTCGTTCATCTGCTTCTAATAGCTCATTAAAAAATTGGACGAATTCAGCCATTTTCATAAAGCCTTTGTCTCCTTCGCCTTGAACCCTAACCCCTACTCCACCAGCATCCGCTTCTTTTTCTCCAACGATTAATAATAATGGAATCTTTTTCAATTCATTATCTCTAATCTTCCGACCGATACTTTCATTTCTATCATCGACAAAACCTCTAATATCTTGATTCGCTAATTCGGTGACAATACCATCTGCATATTTGTTATACTTATCACTAACAGGCAATACCACAAACTGCTCTGGTGTCAACCATAATGGGAATTTACCTGCAGTATGCTCAATCAAGACACTCATAAATCGCTCTAATGAACCAAAAGGCGCACGGTGAATCATTACTGGTCGATGCTTTTCATTATCAGAACCAATATATTCTAATTCGAAACGCTCTGGCAAGTTATAATCTACCTGAATCGTTCCTAATTGCCATTCTCTGCCCAAAGCATCCTTTATCATAAAATCAAGCTTAGGACCATAGAAGGCTGCTTCTCCTAATTCTGTTACCGTTTGTAAGCCTACTTCTTCTGTTGCTGCGATAATCGCACCTTCTGCGTTTCTCCAGTTTTCGTCTGAGCCAATATATTTCTCTGGCTTAGAAGGATCTCGTAAAGAAATTTGAGCCGTATAATCTTTAAAGCCCATCTTTTTCAAGACAGTTTCTGTCAAATCTAGCACATTCAAAAACTCATCTTTTAACTGTGCTTCTGTACAGAAAATATGGGCATCATCTTGCGTAAATCCCCTTACTCTAGATAATCCGTGTAATTCTCCACTCTGCTCATATCTGTATACCGTTCCAAACTCTGCAATTCTTAAAGGCAATTCCTTGTAAGAATGAGGTCTATGCGCATATACTTCACAGTGATGCGGGCAATTCATTGGTTTCAATAAAAACTCCTCGTCTGTTTTCGGTGTTTTGATTGGCTGAAAACTATCTTCTCCATATTTCGCATAATGACCAGAAGTCACATACAATTCTTTCTTTCCAATATGCGGAGTCGTTACTAATTTATAGCCTCTTTTAACCTGTTCATCTTGCATGAACTTCATTAGTCGCTCTCTTACCGCATTACCTTTTGGCAACCAAATTGGTAAACCTGCACCTACTTTTTCAGAAAACATGAACAAGTCCATTTCTTGTCCCAGCTTTCTATGGTCACGCTTCTTCGCTTCCTCCAACATCGTTAAATATTGCTTCAACTCTTTTGCCTTTGGAAAAGCGACCCCTCTCAATCGAACCATTTGCTGGCGCGACTCATCGCCTTGCCAAAACGCTCCACCTACTTTCATGATTTTTACCGCTTTAATCACCCCAGTATGCGGTACGTGCGGTCCTCTACACAAATCAATGAAATTGCCTTGTGTGTACAAAGTCAATGCTTCATCTGCTCCTCTTTTTTCAATCAACTCCAATTTATATTCATCGCCTTTGTCTGTAAAATATTTTAAGGCATCTGCCTTTGTTATATCTTGGCGAACAAACTTGTTTTTTTGTCGAGCCAATTCTAACATCTTATCCTCAATCTTCTTAAAATCACTTTCTGAAATCTTATGCTCTCCTGGGTCAATGTCATAATAAAATCCATCGTCAATAGCTGGTCCTGTTCCAAATTTTACACCTGGATAAACCGCTTCTATTGCCTCTGCCATCAAGTGCGCCGTTGAGTGCCAGAAGGTCATTTTGCCATCCTTATCTCTCCACGTCAATAACTGTACGAGCGAATCATTATTAATTGGTCGGTCGGCATCCCAAACCTCTCCATTTACCTTGGCGGACAATACATTACGCGCTAACCCTGCACTAATCGACTCTGCAACTTGCATAGAAGTTACGCCTGCTTCGTATTGGCGAACGCTACCATCTGGAAGTGTGATATTAATCAT
>CALLVC010000393.1 GCA_938010785.1 uncultured Saprospiraceae bacterium | reverse complement strand
TAATTCCTGATTTTTCAAAGAACTTGATTCTTCCGCTTTTTGAGTCGTATGTACTTTGTTTATTCGCATTCTCAAAATTACATATTCCTTGATTCTTGGAAGAATCTCTTTTTTTATGTCAACTCATTAGATAAACTTGTCCAAAAAAGGGAATAAAAAGGGATAATTTCGATTTCGCAACTGAAGCACTTTGCACACTACTATCATCTGACTAACTGGTCCAAAAGTTAGGAGGATTTAAAAGACAATTTTTTTAATTTTATCTTATGAAAAAAGTAAATCCTGATGCTAAATACTATGAAACGAACGAATGGGCTATCCAGAATCAAGAACATTTCCTCTTAGGAATAACAGATTTTGCCCAGACCGTTTTTGGTGATATCAACTATATAGAATTTCCAAAAATAGGAGAAACATTTGCACAAGGTCAAGCTTATGCAGTAGTTGAATCTACAAAAACAGCCACTGATATTTCGATGCCTTTAAGTGGTAAAATTATAGCCATCAATGAACAAATAATTACCCATCCTGAAATTTTAAATAAAGCACCTTATCAAGAAGGTTGGTTGGTAAAAATTGAAGCCACTTCTATAGCGGAATGGAACGAGTTAATGACTGCCGAACAATATCAACAATATATTGGAGTCTTTTTTAATAAGGGATGAACGAGCGAACCCGCAGGGTGAAAGTCCTGTGGACTTTCAAGCGAGAGAACCACGAAGTGGGTGGGCAGGCGAATGATGAACGATGAATGATAAACGATGAATTGGGTAAAAGAGAATATAGTAAACTTTTACCGAATTCATAGTTCATAGTTCATCATTCATAGTTCACAGATTACAGATTACAGTTCATCCTAAAAAATTTAATGTATTATTTAAAAGAAGTACATTTGAAAAAAAAAGATGCGTAAAGCAAAAAAACAAAAACCTTGGTGGTTCGGATTTTTAATGATGGGAGCGGGTGTAGCGGTTGGATATTTAGGGGCTTCATTCTTTTTCAAAAAAGAAGCTATTGAAAATGCAGCCCCAGATGGTCCAAATATTTTTCTAGTTGTATTATTGGCATTAGTTGCTTTTTTTGTAGTCATCCTAATCCACGAAATTGGCCATGTTCTAGGCGGTCTTATAATGGGCAATGAATTTAGTATGATGGTAGTGGGTCCTTTCAAGCTCCAAAAAGATGATGGAGACTACAGCCTAACATTTAATAAAAGTATTGCCATGGCAGGAGGCTTAGCCCTTACCCTACCAACAAAAGTGGAAGGATTTAAGAAACGAAGAGCAGTGACTATCGGAGGAGGCCCTTTTGCAAGTTTAGTTTTAGCTATAGTAGCTTACCTTCTATATTTAAAAGGAGGATTTATCGAAAAAGGATTAGGGGAATTGTTTTTTATGGCCTTAGGAGTGCTTTCCTTTGTCATTTTTATCACGACGATTATTCCAATGAAAGCAGGTGGGTTTATGAGTGATGGGATGCAGCTGTTGATGACCTTAAGAAATGACGAAAAAGCAGAAAAATATGCCAATTTCATGCATCTTTTTGCCTTAAATAATAAAGGTGTAGAACCGAAAGATTTTCCTCCTACGCTTTTAGAAAAACAAATTGATAAACCTATTGAAGATATATACGATTTTGCTTTCCAACAATATTTATATTACAAAGCAATCAATGAAGGCCAATTAGACCTAGCTGCTGAAAAAATTCCCTTATTAGAAGAACATTTGGATATATATCCGGCCAATTTCCAACCTGAAGTATTAACAGAATGGGTAACTTTCTATAGTTTAATTCAGCCTAATCCAAGTGAAAAAGACCGTCTTTTAGCAATATTAGATGGTCATAAGCCATCTTTAAGCAAAGTATCATTAAATGCCTTTGAAGCAGCAATAGCCATGTCAAATGGAGATATATCAAGTGCTAAGGCCTTTGCTCAAAAAATAATGGATACTAAGAAATTGGAAGGAACAACCAAAATGTACCAGAAGCTTGTTAAGCGATTGATTCTGGACGTTTAGTAGCCATCAAAATAACAGAAGCTATAATAAAAACGCCACCACAAATTTGCCAAAAGGTCAAAGTTTCCCCTAATGCAACAAAAGCAACTATCGTAGCAAAAATAGGCTCTAAGGTAGAAGTAACCGACAATCGAATGGGGTCTAAATGTTTCAAGGCCATAAAAAACAAGGCAAAAGGTATCAACGTTCCAAAGATGGCAACTCCTAGAATACCTGACCATACTTCCCAACTCCATCCCTGCCCTACTAAAGCAAAAGGAGGGTGAATAACATTCCAAAAAATAGTAGCAAATAAAACGGCATAGAAAAATACCGTCCATGCAGGATATTTTTTCAAGCCTTTTTCTCCATAAATTGTGTAAAAAGCAAAAACTACAGCAGAGAATAAAGCACCTAAAATTCCTTTTTCATTTAGATTTGACCAATCCGCATCATAAGCTCCGATGACCAAAAAACAACCAATCAAAGCCAATAGAATCGCCAAAACCGTTTTAACCCCAATCTTTTCTTTCAAAAAAAGGGCACTATATATCACAATCAAAGTTGGGGCAGTATATTGTATAGAAATAGCAATCCCAACATCTAGCTTACTAATAGAATAAAAATAAGTGTATTGCACGAGGGCAAAACCTACGATTCCTAACAGAGCAAAATAACCCATATCTTGCCTATCAATTTTAAGGCCTACTCGATTAAATAAGGTAAAAAAGAGCAATAGTATTAGACAAGAATAAGTAACTCTGGCTTGTACTAAATCGGTAGGTGTAATCCCAATGCCAAATAAATATTTAGCTAAAGGGCCTGCAAAAGCCCACAAAACAGTAGCTGTGATGATAAAAAGGAAACCTTTAGTGGTATTTTTTTCCATGATAGAGATTGCTGAAACTAGAATAGATAGGCAATTACTGAAATTACTTTCAAAAAGCAGCAAGGCGTGCTAAAAAATTAACCATTTTATTTACCTTTAAGCCGATGTCAAAACAAAACGAATTACAAAAAAAATCAGACGGCACTCCACTGTTTTCGGAAAACTATAAATGGTATGCCCTTGGTATGCTCACCCTAGTAGGAACCCTCAGCTTTTTCGACCGACACAAAAAAATAAAAACCAGCGGTGACAAAATCACCACTGGCAATAAAAAGAGAATCTAATTATCATTTGACGCAACCGTCGAATTTGGATGGTTTAATTGTTCGTAATAACCCAATATTTGGACTAACTCGATTTCTTTATTTAATTTCAATTTATTGTTCTTAACGTAATCTTTTAAAGCGCCGCTTTGACTTTTTAACACGCCTAAAACCGCCTTCTTCTTCAATTTAAAAGCCTTCGCCTTTTTATTTTGTACTAAATAATAAGAAGTATTGTCCCCAAATTCTTGAATTTTGATGATTCCACTATCGTAGGACTTTTTCTCTCGTTCCACTAAGCGCTTTTGAAAATCTTGCAACACCACAAAATCAGTACCTTCAAAAACAACTTTCATGAATCGATTTTTATAAATAGGGTGCGCATTGGTTTTAAAATGCAGGTTTTTCTTTTTTCCATCTTCCTCGGTTTCGATGATGATTTTATTATAAAATTTTTCATCTAAAGTGATGAATCGATTATCCTTTCTCACCTCAAAACTTTTTGTGTAGCCATTAAAATTCAGAAAATACAGTTGTTCCTCTTTGTCTTGTGCGTCTTTGCTATAGACTTTGCCTTGTTGCCATTTCTCAAAGTAATAAGGTGTTCCATCGATGTCTTTGTAAGCTTCTACTTCAAAAGCTTGGCTATTGGTCAGCAAGACATCATTTTGTTGGGCATAATTAGTAAAAGGTAAAACAGTCAATAAAAAAAAGGTAAATAACAGGTTTTTGCAGTCGGATGCTTTCATAAATAACAGTGTTAAAGGTGATTAAATGTGATTAATGGTGGTGATTTCTATATAGTATAATGAGCTATCTGCTCTTAGTAACAGTTCACTAAAAATTAATCTTACTAATCCAATAAATCTTAACTGAAAGGTTTGTTTTTTGACTGAAAGCTGAGAGTTTGTCTAAATATAGGATGGACAAGTTATCCATTTAGTTTTAAAGACCCTTTATTTTTTAAAAGGTTGCTCTAGGTAAGCAAATTAATTTAAATTGTGGCTAAGAATAATTTTTATAGGTGAGGGGTAGGAATAATTCGACGAAATTAGTGTATTCTATTTATCTTAGGAACGCGATAAAAATAAATTTAGATTCTCGTCAAAGAAATAAGATAACTAAGGATTGCAGGTTTCTCATCTTAATATCAGAAAAAGTCTCTTTTGGGAATATTTTTTTAAAGGTATGCTCTTTTGTTAATGCCTGATGGTCAAAAATTGGATGAAATTTTCGGAGATATACAAACAATTTAACAACATCCTCA
>CALLVC010000392.1 GCA_938010785.1 uncultured Saprospiraceae bacterium | reverse complement strand
TACAGCTCAATCAACTACCTCTTTAGTTAAGGAATACAGGAATAAAAAACGCTTCCCATTAACCTTTCCTATTTTTCTTGTACTTTTTCTTAGTTTAATCGTTGGACTTCAGGATGCACATGCTCAATGTAATCCAAGTATTAATATTTCAACTACTACTTTCTGTGTCAGCCAAAATGTAAATTTTAGCCTTACTGTTGCAGAAAACCCTGCACAAGATACTTTTTTTGGGAGTGGTGTGACTGATGTAAGTAATACAGACCATAGTGCAATGTTTAACCCTGCTAGTGCTGGCGTTGGAAATCATACGATTACCTATTTAGTCCAAGTTGGTGGTGGAAGTGGAAATTGTAACAATAGTGATGTAGCAACACTATCCGTCTATGTTGCTCCCATTTCTGATGCAGGAATAGATGGAGTAGCTTTTGTATGTCAGGAGGCTGGCGCTGGTATCAATTTGTTTGCAGGATTATCTGGTACTCCAATGACTACAGGGACCTGGGCAGTGGATGCTGGAAGTGGTGTTACTCCAACGGGGTACTTAGGAACTTTGGATGATACTCAAATTGCAGCGCTTCCATTGGGTACGACTGATTTTTTCTATACCGTAGCAGGAATGCCCACCTGCCCTGATTCTACTTCAAAAGTTACTTTAACAGTAACAGCTTTACCTAATATGACTGGTATTGACCCTATTCCAGATGTATGTGAAGGGAATCCAGCGGTGGTGACCGTAAATGGTTTAGTAGATAATGATTATTTAATTTCTTATAGAATAAATGGGGTTGTAGAAACGGATGCCCCGCTTACAAGTGTAGGTGGTGTAGGGTCATTTAATACAAGAGCTTTGACTGCGGCGGATAATGGGATGACTTTGACGGTGGTTGGAGTAACGGATACTTCAATAACTCCTTTTTGTGATTCTACCGTTTTTGTAAGTGAAATCCTTACGGTTACTGCTCAACCTGAAATTCAAGGGAGAGATACCGTTATTTGTAACCAATCAAATTTTGATTTATCCTCATTATTAACAACTACGACCTCTGGAGGTACTACTGAATATGGTACTAACTTTGGGAATTATACACTGTCTAGTTCGGTAATCACTCCTTTAGTTGTTGGGACAACAGCATATTATGTAAGAGATAGTAATGCTACAACAGGTTGTTTTGATACCACCTTGATTAATCTAACTGTATTCGATTTACCAAGTATAGAGGGGCGAGATACGACTGTTTGTAATGCAGGTAGTTTTGATTTAAGTATTTTACTAACAGGAAATAGTGTGTCTACTCTAGAATACGGTCTTGGAACTTTTGGCACTTATAATTTACCTAGTGGAGTGGTAAATCCTGGAGCTGCTGGCACTTATACCTATTATGTCCGAGATAGTATTTTGGTTGGTTGTGTAGATACTGCTGAAGTTAATTTGACCATTACGACGCAACCAGAGTTGACTGGGAGAGATACTTCTTTGTGTGATGGGGAGATGATTGATTTAAGTAAATTAATTAGGAGTACAAGTGCTGGAGATAGCATTGTTTATAAAATAATGGGCGGAACTTATGGTGCTGCTTCAGATAGTTTGAAGTCGCCACCGATTGGCACTACTACCTATATAGCGAGAGATAGCTTGGCTAGCAGTATGTGTGGAGATACCGCAATTATTAATGTTACCGTAGAACCATTACCTCAAATTCAGGGAAAAAATATTACAATTTGTTCGGGAGAATCTGTGGATTTGGATACTTTGGTTACAAGAACTGTAGCAGGAGATAGTCTAGAATATGGAACTGATTTTGGTATCTATGGAACAATGACCAATTTGATTACTAATTTGACCACCACTGATACTTTTTATGTTAGAGATAGTGTCGGCGCTTGGGTTTGTTCAGACACGACTAGAATTATCATAACAGTGATTCCTACCCCAGAATTAGTTGGTTCAGATATAACAATTTGTAATGGAGAATCAGTTGATTTAAATACCCTATTGACTCGAACAGTCTCTGGTGATAGCTTATCCTTTGGGACATTGAATAGCCCATATGGACCCCAGGCTGATAGTATTGTTATGCCAAGTACTACTACAACTTACCTTATTAGAGACAGTATTGGTGCTTTTGGATGTTTTGATACAGCTATGGTTACGGTTACGGTAAATCCTCAACCTGCTATTCAAGGAAAAGACATTACCATTTGTTCTGGTGAATCTGTAGACTTAGATAGTTTAGTAACCCAAACAGTAGCAGGAGATAGTTTAGAATTCGGGACTGTTTTTGGTACTTATGGGACAATGACTAGTGTGGTGTCGAATATGATGATGACGGATACTTTTTATGTCAGGGATAGTGTAGGTGCTTGGATATGCTCAGATACAACTAGAATTATTATAACTGTGATTCCTGCTCCAGAATTAGTTGGTTCAGATATTTCAATTTGTGATGGAGATGCTGTCGATTTAAATACCTTACTTACTCGAACTGCAACTGGAGATAGTTTAGAATTTGGGACAGTGTTTGGTGTCTTTGGTCCACAGGCAGATAGTATTGTTTCACCAAATGTGACGACTACCTATTTCGTTAGAGATAGTATTGGTGCTCTTGGTTGTGCGGATACTGCCCAAGTTACGGTTAATGTTAGTGCACAACCAATGATTACTGGTAGAGATACTTCTATTTGTAAAGACCAATTAGTTGATTTAAAAACCTTAGTTACCACCAATGGTTCAGTTGATAGTCTTGAATTTGGAACTAGTTTCGGAAGTTATTTATCAAGCAACTTGGTAAATCCGTCTGTGACGACTACCTATTACTTAAGAGATTCTAATAAAGTAAGTGGTTGTTTAGATACCACTCAGGTAGTCATAAATATATTTGCTTCACCTACTGCTGGCTTAATTCCAGAAGTTATTGAATTGTGTGCTGGAGCTATGGATACCTTATCTATTTCACCAACTGGAGGGACAGGGTCTTTTGCTGATACCATATGGCTTTCTGATAATCTGCTTGCTGCTAGTGTAGTAGATGGCATTATTACAGCTCAAAGTGTAGCATCACCAGAAATTGCGAAAATAAGATATGTTATTGAAGATACGAATGGTTGTCAAGATACATCTGGTATTAATGATTTAACCGTTATAGTTTACCCGCTTCCCCTCGCCAATGATATTACTGGAGATACTTCCCTTTGTTTAGGAACTACGACCACTTTAATGGCTAATGTGGTAGGTGGAACAGGGAGCCCAACAATCACGTGGATTAGTACCTATGATACAGTAGCAACGGTAAATGCTGCTGGGGTCGTTACTGCTATAAGTCCAGGATTAACAGATATTTATTACACCGTCACTGATTCAAAATCTTGTGGGGCTGTTTCTAATGTATTTGATGTAAGGGTAGATACTTTCCCTACCATTGTGTTTAACGTTTCAGATGCTGACAGTACCATTTGTGCTGGGGATTCAGTAACCTTTACCGCAAATGGTGGAATAATGTATGAATTTTTACTAAATGGAACTTCTTTAGGTGCTGCTAGTGCTGCCACAACTTATGGAACGACTACCTTAAATGATGGCGACCAAGCTAGGGTAGTGGTAACGAATATCAATGGATGTGTTGACACCTCTGGAATAATTATAATGACGGTTGATACTCTTCCAACTGCGGTACTAGTTTCTGACGATGCCGACAATATGATAGGGACTGGTCAAAACGTCATCTTCACGGCTAGTGGAGGAACTGATTATGAATTTTTTGTCAATAACGGTTCTGTCCAAGGATCAACAGCTTTTGATACTTTTGCTATCAATACCATTGCTCATTTGGATACAATTATGGTTCAAGTGATTGATGGAAATGGTTGTGCTGATACAGCATCATTAGTGATGATTGTAAATACACCCCCAACTGCTTTAAATGATACGATAGCCTTAGTAGAAGATACACCAGCAGTTTTAATAGCAGTTCAAGACAATGATATGGACCCAGAGGGGGATGCATTAGTAACAACTATTATCACACCAGCATTGAATGGGTTAGACAATACCTTGAGTAATGATACCATTCAATATATTCCGAATTTGGATTTTAATGGTTTAGATACGATAATTTATCAAGTTTGTGATGCCTTTTCTAATTGTGATACAGCAACAGTATTTATTACAGTTACGCCTTTAAATGATGCTCCAATTGCCATCGACGATACTTTATACATTATGGAGGATGCGCCGATTAGTTTAGTTGATGTCCAAGCTAATGATATGGACCCTGATGGGGATTCTTTAATTACTTCAATTTCAACAAGTTTAGGCTTAGGGACTGGATTAGTTGTAATGAATGATAGTATTTCTTATGTTCCTTTCCCTGATTCCAATGGTATGGATATCGTGGTTTACCAAGTTTGTGATACTACGGGAGCTTGTGATGTGGCTTTATTAAGAATATTTATTTCTCCAGTCAACGATGCACCTGTTGCAGTGAAAGATTCCATTACTATTGATGAAGATAGTCTGAATGTTAGTGTGGCGATTTTAGCAAATGACTTGGAAGCAGATGGAGATGTTATAACTATTGATTCTGTTTATAATCCAACAAGTGGAGGGACCGTGATGGTGAGTAACAATACCGTTATTTATAATCCACCCCTAAATTTTAGCGGATTAGATTCTATCCAATATGCAATTTGTGATACTGCTTTATGTGATACCGCTTATTTAATTATCAATGTGTTACCCGTAAATGAAGCACCTGTTGCAGCCAAAGATTCTATCACGATTCCTGAAGATACGACTCAAATTAAAATTGCCATTTTGTCAAATGATATTGATGTGGATGGTGATGTCATAGTGATTGACTCTGTATTTGATAGTAGCCTAGGGCTTCTTGGATTATTGACGAATGACACCCTTTGTTATACACCACCTGCCAATTTTAATGGTTTAGATAGCCTTAAATACATTATCACAGACGGAACATTTAAAGATTCTACTTATATCATCATTAATGTATTGCCAGTAAACGATGCGCCAATCGCGGTGAATGATACAGTAACTGTACCTGAAAATGCTAATCCGGCAATTATTCCTGTGCAAGCAAATGATAGTGACCCTGATGGTCACTTATTTGCAACTACAATTTTAACTGGACCTTCAAATGGTACAGCAGTAGAATCAGGTGGAAATGTCAATTATATTCCTACTACTTCTTTTAATGGATTAGATACCATCACTTATAGTATTTGTGATACACAGGTGCCAAGTGCATGTGATACAGCTTCCATTTTTATAACTGTTTCTGGAATTAATGATGCACCGGTTGCACAAAATGATACTATTTGTATAGCAGAAGATACCCCTGCTGTTTTAGTTGCAGTTGAAATGAATGATAGTGATGTGGATGGAGACCCTTTAGCTGTTTCGATTTTAACAAGTGCTACTCAAAGTTTAGTAGATAGTATTCGAAATGATACACTCGTCTATCAACCAGCTTTAAATTTCAATGGATTAGATAGTGTTCAATATCAAATATCAGATGGTACTTTAGCGGACCAAGCATGGGTTTATATAAAGATTGACCCTGTAAATGATGCCCCTATGGCTGCGGTAGATTCGATTACCGTACCAGAAGATACGACTAATGTAAATATTGCAGTTACTTTAAATGATGAAGATGTGGACACTGGAGACTCTTTAATAGTAACTATCGTTTCAGGACCAACTAGTACGGGGACCGCAACAATATTGAATGATACAACTATTGTCTACAACCCTCCGACTAACTTTAATGGACTAGATACCATAGTCTATCAAGTTTGTGACACTTCAGCAGTGTGTGATATGGAAACTGTAATTGTAACGGTTCAACCAGTTTCGGATAGACCAGTAGCTGTGGATGATGCTTATACGGTTCCTGAGGACACGACTAATGTTATAATTGATGTACAACTGAATGATTTTGATGGCGATGGTGATGTACTAACAACTCGAATAGTTAGTACATTTATGGTGGCTGATACCTTGAATGGAGATTCTATTATTTTCTCTCCAACACCTGATTCTGCTAACGTCCAATTAATTGCTTACGAAATCTGTGATGCCTCAAATCTTTGTGACACAGCTGTAGTGACCATTACGGTTACTCCTATCAACGATGCGCCGATTGCGGTAAATGATGTTATTGCTATCAATCAAGATACTACCAATGTTGGTATTGCAGCGGCTGCAAATGATATGGATATTGATGATACTGATTTAACGATTACTTTAGTAAGTAACCCATCTGCATCTAATGGAACAGCTACAATTTTAGGGGTAGATTCTATTCTTTATACTCCTTTAGCTGGTTTTAGTGGATTAGATACCATCCATTATACAGTATGTGATACTTCGAATGCTTGTGATATGGGAATGGTCTTAATCACGGTTGGTTTTATTAATACGCCTCCGACGGCAGTAGATGACCTCTTAACAGGGATTGCTGAAGATGCGACTAATGTACCTGTCAATGTTATTTTAAATGATTCAGATATTAATGGACCCGGAGATTCGCTTAGCCTTACTATGGTAACTACACCAGTGAGTGGAGGAATAGCAACCATCTCTGGAGATAGTATGATTCTTTATACCCCGCCTGCTGATTTTAATGGGATGGATTCTGTTCAGTATACGGTTTGTGATACTACAAATGCATGTGCTACTGCTTGGGTTTTCTTTACTGTGGATGCGGTCAATGATAAACCTGTAGCAAATAGAGATACCCTTTTTGTCAATAGAGATACAACCAATGCTTTGCTAGTCGTCAAGATAAATGATATGGACGTTGATGGAGATGCTTTAACGGTGATGACTATTGGTAATTCAACACAAGGGGTGACACCAGTTGTGGTGAATGATTCCATTCAATACACCCCTCCAACTGGGTATGTAGGAATAGATGAAATTATCTATAAAGTAACGGATACTGGTGGATTAATGGATACGACTATCTTAACGATAGTTATTAATGACCCTAATAATTTACCACCTGTGGCAAATACTGATTTTGGGACTACGACTCCAGGAAATGTCATCAATGTTGATGTACAAAGTAATGATGTAGAACCTAACGGTGATTCTTTAATTACTACGATTATTAGTAATCCAGCCGCAGGAAATGTAGCCCTTGTATTAAATAGCGACAGTATTCAATATACCCCCGCTATGACCTTTGCGGGAGCAGATACGATTATTTATAAGGTCTGTGACCCATCATTGACTTGTGATACAGATACAGTTTTTATTTTAGTAGAAAATACCTTATCGGTTTCTGCTAGAGTAATCTTAGAAGGGCCTTATGACCCAACTACTACTTGGATGCATGATAGTTTGAGAACATTAGGTTTTATACCAACAACAGAACCTTACTCTACTTTACCAAGTATAGCTGGTGGTTATCAATTTGTACATAAAGGTGGTGGTGGAAATGAAACGATTAATCCAGCACTTTTGGATACGACTGGCGGAAATGCAATTGTTGATTGGGTGTATCTAGAATTATTAGCTGCTGCAGATACGATTCCAGTGGCTTCAAGGTCTGCCTTATTACAACGTGATGGAGACATAGTAGATGTAGACGGTGTCTCTCCAGTAGGTTTTGACTTGTTACCTAATGGTGATTATTTCTTATCCGTAAGACATAGAAATCACTTGGGTGTAATGACTGATACGGCATATGCTTTCTCTATGAATGCATTTACAACGATTGACTTTAGTGAAGAACAAAGCGCAGGTGGTGCAGCAATTTATGGGGAACATCCAGTAGATACCATTTCTTCTAGATTGGTCCTATGGGCAGGGGATGGAAATGCGGATAGGAAAATTATCTATGCAG
Organism: uncultured Saprospiraceae bacterium; assembly: GCA_938010785.1. GTDB lineage: Bacteria > Bacteroidota > Bacteroidia > Chitinophagales > Saprospiraceae > JAFMDF01. The sequence continues at coordinate 1,504 of CALLVC010000392.1, read as the reverse complement.
GTATTGCCAACGATAGAAACCCTGTTTTCTTTGAAATAATTACAGCGACTGAAAATACTGAATCCAATTACAATCATGTAAGTTTCGGCTATCATAGCGGTGATTACGATATGAAAGGGTCGGCTATTTATTTGGGTAGTGGAAATGACCCTGATGTGATTTTCTTTAATATTTTCTTACATCCTAAGAATAATCTACCAGGTAATTTGCCTACTGTCATTCACATTATTCGCGAACAAATACCTAGATAAAGTTCAAGTTTAAGAACCAAGTTCAAGTTCAAGTTCAAGTTCAAGCTTTAAGTTCAAGTTCAAGCTTTAAGCATCTATTTAGAGGGAATTTTGAACTTGAATTTGTAAAGATTATCGATATTTTATTAGGTTTAAAACAGGCAAAAGAACCTAGGTAGGAATCGTTGAGAATTGGTTAACAGTTGAGTATAAGATAATTTCATCTATCAACTTATTTTTTCAATTTGCTTTAAAGAATCATCTTATTTATGAAAATATATAAAATATTACTCCCTTTTTGTTTATGCTTATTGGCAACAAATTTATCCTTTGGTCAAGTAAAATTTAAATTGACCAAACTTGCAGATGGAAAAACTTATCAAGTTTCTATGATTCCTGATATAACCTTTCAAAGTCCGCTAAATGTAACTAGTACAGCTCAGGTGACGCTAAAAGCGCCGACTGGAGGCTTTGAAGTAGACCAAATTTTTAACCTTCAAGATGGGGTTGAGTGGGAGCCTAATAGTTTAACCGAGAGACCACAAGAATCTCCGGATTCAGATTATTTATCTTTTGGTCTAATCACTCAGGGAACAGATAAAATATTATATGAGGCTGGGGTAGAAGTACCGCTATTTGCTTTTACTAATTTTTTAGAATGTCAGGGTCAGATTGCTTTAATGGACAATAATAATGACCCTTTTGCAATGCCAAATTCTAGACAAGTAAATATTGGAAACCAAATTACCGTCTTAGGTGCACAAGGTGATGCATATATTGGAAATGCTAGTGAAAGTGTAGCACCATGTGGTGATAATTTGACTTCCATTGAAAATATTGACCAATCGAAAGTGAACTTAAACTTGTTTCCTAATCCAGCTGTAGCTTATATTTTTGTAGATTTTTCGTGGGAGCGGAAAGGGGAAAATGCTCAATTAAAAGTATTGGATTTAAATGGAAAATTAGTGAAAGAAAAATTGATAGAAATTAATCAAGGTAACAATCAGCTTAAAATTGATATCCACTCCTTAGCTCAAGGAAATTATTTGATGGAATTAACTGGAGAAACTTGGAAACTATCATCTGACCAATTTGTGAAAATGGGTCAATAAATAAAATTTTTACCAAAAATATTGACATGTTTATCAAAGTAGTTGACATTTATATAGTCCCAACGGGACGACATTTTCTAACCTAGGGCGCAAGCCCTAGGGGCATTAATAAAAGCACTACCTAAAGCCCCGAAGTGGGCGACATAATAAGAATCGGTCTGT
>CALLVC010000391.1 GCA_938010785.1 uncultured Saprospiraceae bacterium | reverse complement strand
CTTCCAATACTTCCTCCATCACAATGACCTAAACCCGTCCAACCTAATGTTTCATTCATTCGGTCTTGTAATTTGTATCTCTTTTCGAGGTCTTCTTCTGTTCCCATACCTTCAATTTCATATTCGATAAGCAGGGTTTTGTGATTTTCTATTTCAATTTGAGCATATCCTTCTGCTATTTTTTCATTGACCTCTTTCTGGATTTCTTCTCGAAAATTTATTCCTCCTATTGATTTTACTTCCTTATCTTTCCCTCTTTCACCGACTTTGCCCCAATGAACAATTCCAATTTTTTCTTGCTTATCCCAAGTTTCCCAATAATGTAATTCGTTGCCAATTCTTTTGTATAATTTCAACATTTGATTTTCTATTTTAGTCTTGTCCTTCAATTGTAATCGGCAAGTTATAGGAACACTCTCGACCGCACGCAGCAGCCAAAAGTGTTCCTATTTTACAATATCCCTATATCTTATTATTCGACCGCTCCACATCCGCCATCATCTTCGACGGGTCTATTTCTATAGAAGTAATATTTGCTTTAGTACTTGGTACTACAAATTGATAATAAGGGTGTGTCCATTTCCAATCGGGTAGCAGGGTACGCTTCACCCCATCTTCTTCGGGCTTTTCCCCACGCATAATCCGCAAAGGAATATAGAAAGTCTCCGAGCTTTCATCTGCATATTTCACAACGACATCTATTGGCATTGGCATTCCGCCGACTTTATTTAAAATAACGGTTGTTTTACCGTCTAATTCATTGACCCCCGTAATACCATAGTCTATTTGTTGAGTGGTATTAACAAAATATTCTTTATACCAATCCAATTCGATGCCTGACTGTTTTTCCATAATTCGGATAAAGTCATTGACGTTTGGATGTTTAAATTTCCAAGTGTTATAGTAGGTTTTTAAACCTTTAGCCACATTTTCTTTGCCAATCACATATTGTAATTGACTTAAAAAAGTTGCTCCTTTGGAGTAAGCTGCTCGACCATAAGCAAAGTTAGTGGTATAGTGGTCCGAGTGAGTCGTCATCGGTTCTTCTCTTCCAGAACCTGCCAAGGCAAAATACCCATTGTAACTCCCTGATTGCGGGAAAGTAGCTGGGTCACCAGGAAGTGATTTAATGATTTTTAGGTGATTCATCACTTCAGCAGATGCAAAACTAGTAAAGCCTTCATCCATCCAAGGATATAAACTTTCATTAGTTCCCAAGACCATTTGATACCAAGAGTGCATCAATTCATGAACAGAAACACCGACCAAACTACCTAAGGTTCTTTCACCTGTAATTAAGGTTGCCATTGGGTATTCCATCCCTCCGTCACCACCCTGAATGAAGGTGTATTGTTCATAAGGATATTTACCATAGTTTTCATTGATAAAGGTGAAAGCTTTATCCATGATTTTTGGTAAGGTTGCCCAATGGTCTTTAGTCTTATCATTTTCTTGATAGAAAAAATGCATCATCGGGCCGTTCTCCGCTTGCAGTTTAGTATGCTTGTAATCAGGGTCCGCACCCCACATGAAATCATGTACGTTTGGGGCAATGAAGTGCCAAGTATTGGTCTTTTGCTTCCGATTCTTTTTGATTTTTACACCTTCATCTTGGTAACCATGACCTATTTGATTTGGATTCTGTAAATACCCTGTACCACCGATAACATATTTTTTATCAATTGTAATTTTTACATCAAAATCTCCCCATATTCCGTGAAATTCTCGACCTACGTAGGGATTGGCGTGCCAGCCTTGGTAATCATATTCACACATTTTAGGATACCATTGTGCCATAGAGTAGGCGATTCCCTCTTTGTTATTTCTACCTGACCGACGAATCTGTACAGGTACTTGCGCTTCAAATTCCATATCAAAAATAGCAGAGCCTCCAGCTGGGATAGCTGCATTTAAGTCAACTTCCAAGATAGTACCGACGACTTCATATTTTACGGCTTGACCGTTCACTTTTAAAGACTTAATTCGCTGGTAGCCTACTTCGTTGGGCTTCAATTTAGAGATACGGTCACCCACTCTTCGGTCTGCATCAGGCAGTGTTTGGTTCCGCACATCCATCATACTATTCGGCTGAAAAGCATTAAAATATAAATGGTAAAACACTCGACTCAAATCATCAGGGGAATTATTCATATACACCAAGCGCTGAGTCCCCTGGAGTTTATGCGTCTCGACATCCATATTGATGTCCATTTGATATAAAGCACGTTGTTGCCAACGGTCCGCTTGGGCAGACAAGGCAATAGTAATACAAAGGGTTAATAAAATTAGAATATTCTTTTTCATAAAATGATTAATTAGTAGGGACGAATTTGGTTGTCCTATAAAGATAAAATGATTGTGCAAAGGGTTTGGGGCTGAGAGCGTAGGGCATAAGGTATACTGACAGTTTGTGACTGCTACTAAAAACTTCAATCTCAATAGCAATCTCAATTTAGACTATTGGTAGTCAGATTGCCTACTGCAACCTCCTTTACCGTCAAGCCCTCCTTTTTCAATAAGCGCAAAACGCCTTGTTTACCTCCGAGATGACCAGCACCTATAGCGCAAAATATTGATTTTTCTTGTATTTTTTTAAAAATCCTATCAGCCATAACGGTATTCCGTTGATAAAGCATCATTTTTCGGAGTCCACCAATCCCTTTTTTTGCCATTTTATGAATTTTTTGGACATCTCCGGATTCGTAAACGGTATACATTTGCTTCAGCCCTTTTCTAAATTGGCCAATATTTTTTCCGACTTTTAATAAGCTCTTTATCTGATAGTCTAAAGGAATTTTATTGAGGACGATTAATTGTTCTTCGAAGGTTTCTATGCCCATACAATCTTTCCCCATTTCTTTGGCAAGGCGATATAATTCACTATCCATCGCCACACTATTATCTTCCGTTAATATTTTCTCCGTGAGCAAGTTGGTAATAAAGAGTGGTTTGGTTCGTAATAGTCCACCAAGTGGCAGGCCCGCAGCTTTTAAAAAAATTCGTTCAAGTTTAGCTATTTTTTTAGGAGCAATAAAGTCGGAAAGTGTTTGATTATTGGGTAGTTGCGCATGAAGGGCAATCAAAGCAGGGTCTGCATCTTCTAAATCAAACTCCGTCGCAAAGCCAGCACATTTATCCAGTACGTCTATATAAGCGGCTATCCAATTTGGATTTCCTTTTGGTTGAATATGCATGGTCCCCAAAATATAGGAAGGTTGGAGCAGTTGGTCGCCAGAAATTTGCCAAAGTAGTGCCAGAGTCGTTTATTTGAAGGATTAGGAATATTGATCATTGAGTCATTAGTCATTAGTCATTGGTCATTGGTCATTGAGTCATTAGAGGTAAAAGTATACTGAAATAGCATATCTTCAACATTTTTCTTAAATTCACTCATCACTCATCACTCATCACTCATCACTCATCACTCATCACTAAATCGACCCAATATTGGACTTAAAAAGCTTAATGGCAATCGCCAATAAAATAATGCCAAATACTTTTCTAAGGATAGCCTCGCCGCCTTTGCCCAACTTTCGCTGAATCCAATTAGAAGACCTTAAAACGATAAAAACGATAATTAGGTTGAGAATGATACCGATTAAAATACTCGTTTGTTGAAATTCTGCTTTTAGAGAGATAATGGTTGTCATCGTACCTGCTCCTGCGATAAGCGGAAACGCCACGGGGACGATGGAAGAGGAAGTGTCATTTTCCATTCCTTCTGCTTCTTTAAAAAGGGTGATGCCCAGAATCATTTCGATGGCAATGATAAAAATGACAATCGCACCCGCAATGGCAAAGGATTCAACGTCGATACCAAACAAGCCTAACAAACTTTCTCCAGCTAATAAAAAGGCAATCATCAAACCACCAGCGACCAATGTTGCACGAAGCGGCTTAATAATTTTACCCTTTTCTTTCATGGAGATGATAACGGGCACATTGCCAGGGATGTCGATAACGGAGAATAGGATTAGAAAAACGGAGAGTATTTCTTTAGGGTCCATAGTTTTTAGCAGATAGTTGATTTAGAATAACTCAGCCCTAACAAATTTTGAAAATCTATTAGGGCTGGGCGATTTTTATTAGATATATGCTTAGTGGCTCAAGACATAAATATTTAACAGTTTAATTTAATAATCGTTCTTTTTCGCCTACTCGTCGTTAGAAAATCGGGCTTAATAGCTACGGCTATTATCCCAATTGCATCCCATCCGCTTGCGGTTCGGAAGTGCATTTCCTTATCTAGATTAGGCAAAAAATAACTGATTCTAAACTATCAACTACTTTTGTCTTGAGCCATTAGTTGTAATAGTCAATGACTGACAACCCGTGAAAATTTATTTAGGTTCTTTGACAATTTTTGCAAAAGATACTTTATTAGTCTCATCGGACGGCGAAGCCATCCGGCGAGACGGTCGTTCCCGTCGGATGACTTCGTCGCCCGACGGGAACAATGCAAAAATTGTCAAAGAGCCATTTATTTAATTCGATTCATTAAATCATCCAATTTTCGGAAATTACCAAAAGGAATGACGACTTTTCCTTTTCCTTTTTCGTTGCTTTGTACTTGAACTTTTACACCAAAAAATTCACTTATTTGGTCTTCTATTTTACGAATATCAGCAGCGTAAGGGTTGGTTTTTTTAACTTTAGATTTTGCTGGACCTCTTTCTTTGATGCCTTTTGCTAATTTTTCTGTGGCTCTAACTGAAAGGTCATTTTTGCGAATCTCACTTAAGACAAATAACTGTTCTTCAATATATTCTAAACCTTTAATGGCTTTGGCATGTCCTTCTGAAATCTCTCTATCTCTAAGCGCTGTGACGACATCAGGCGGTAATTCCAACAAACCCATTTTATGGGTAATCGTCGTTCTCCCTTTACCCAATCTTTCTGCCAAGTCATCGTGGGTTAGATTACATTCCCGCATCAATCTTTTGTAGGTAATGGCTATTTCTACAGGGTTTAGATTTTCTCGTTGAATATTCTCCACCAATGCCATTTCTAGCATCTCTTGGTCATTATCTACTGCACGAATGTAAGCAGGAATTTCTTCCAAGCCAGCCATTTGAGAGGCTCTCCATCTTCTTTCTCCAGAAATTAACTGAAATTTTCCAGTTGCCATTGACCTCACAGTAATAGGCTGAACCAATCCATGAACTTTTAGAGAAGTGGCTAATTCTTTTAGCGCTTCTTCATTAAAGTCCGTACGTGGATTGAAGGGATTGGCTTCTATCGCTTTGACAGGTATATTGGCGACCGTATTGGCCAATTCTTTGACTACTTTTTCAGGAGTTCCTGTAGGAATAAAGGATACTCTAGAAGTCCGCTTAATATTTCCTCGAAGATTACTCTTCATTTTATCGAGGTCTATCTTCTTCGCCATTGGTAAGTTTTTAAAAAGACTTGTATTTAAAAGATAGCAAGTCTAATCATTGGATGTATAGTTTTCTCAAGACAGGATGAAAGAGCGAACCCAACGGGTAAATGTCCAGTGGACATTTAAGCGAATGAACCGCAAAGGGTGGGTTGGCTCAGGATATTTACAGGTCAGAAAGTAGGTCGTGTTCTACTGTCCACTGCTGACTGTCCACTGCTGACTGCCCACTGCCCACTGCACTACGCTTTTGCTGTAGCAATAGCGCTTCCTCTCAACGGTGCATTATTTTTGTGTAAGAATTCTTTGGCTAAATTTAAAAAGTTGACAGAGCCTTTACTAGTGGTATCATACATGATAACAGGTTGGTGCAAACTCGGTGCTTCTCCAATTCGAGAATTTCTATGGATGACAGTTTTAAAGACGTAGCCTTCAAAATTTTCTTTAATTTCATTGACGACGATATTCGCTAATCTTAGACGCTTATCGTACATGCTCAATAAAATACCTTCGATTTCTAAAGAAGGATTTAATTGCTCTTGGATTAATTCAATCGTATCTTGTAATTTACTCAATCCTTCCAAAGCAAAAATTTCACATTGAACAGGAATCAAGACCGCATCAGCCGCAGAAAGGGCATTCACGGTGATTAAACCCAAAGAAGGCAAACAATCTAAGAACACGTAATCAAAATCGTCTTTAACCTTATCGATTACCTTTTTCATAATAAATTCCCGCTGAAATTTACTTACTAAAGCAATTTCTGCATTTACTAAATCAATAGTAGCAGGAATGATATATAAGTTAGGCGTGTCCGTTTTAATGACACACGCTTTTGGGTCTACATCATCATTGACCATTAGGTCATAAGTACTTCCTTCAGGTTCATCGTGAAAAACACCTACACCAGAAGAAGCATTACCTTGAGGGTCCATGTCAATGATTAATACCTTCTTTTCCAATACGGCCAAGCAAGCGGCTAAGTTTATAGTCGTTGTTGTTTTTCCTACGCCGCCTTTTTGGTTGGCAATTGCAATTACTTTACCCATTGTTTTTTTAGTTTGTGTGTAGAATTTCCCGTAATTTTAAATACGCTGTCCAATATCCAACAAAATTAACGCTTTTCCAGCATCATCAAAAGCCTTTACGGCAGCTTCTTTATCTATTTTTATAAATCCGAAGGTATCGTAGTGACAACCGATGATTCTATCACATTGAATAAAGTCACTAGCGATGATAGCTTGTTGAACATCCATAGTGAAATTATCGCCTATTGGCAATAGTGCCACATCTACTTTTGGA